>DATGDX010000202.1:0-5582 GCA_035310665.1 Mycobacteriales bacterium
GCCGGTCGCGGCGGCGGCGGCGAACTCGGCGCCGTGGTGGCGGGCGCCGGGGAGGGCGGCGTACAGGTCGCCGGGGCGCACGGCCCGGGAATCGGAGGTGACGCCGCTGACCCGAGCGTCACTCGACGAGGGCGCCAGCCCGAGCCGGGCGGCGAGGGCGGTCAGCGTCAGCGCCCCCGCGCGCGCCGGACGCAGACCGGGGTGCAGCGGGGTGTCGGGCCGCACGGGGTTCAAGGCTAGGCGAGCGTTCAGGGGACGGTGAGCGGCAGCGTCGGCGACCGGGTCCCGGTCGGAGGCACCGCGCGGGTCTTGAGCGCGAACGTCATCACGTCGTGGAAGACCGGTGCCGCGACGACACCGCCGAAGTGCCCGTTCTTCGGGTTCTGCAGGACGACCTCGACGAGCAACGCCGGCTTGTCGGCGGGGGCGAAGCCGACGAACGAGGCCGTGTAACCGCGGTAGCAGCGGCACTCGGAGTCGACCCGCTGCGAGGTGCCGGTCTTGCCGGCGACGCGGTAGCCGGGAATGCGGGCGGCAGGCGCCGTCCCCTCGTCACTGGTCACCGCCTCGAGCATGTCGCGCAACTGCCGCGCGGTCGTGGCGCCCAGCACCCGGCGCGTCTCGGCCGCCGGCGCGGGCGCGAACCCGCCCTCGGGCTCGACCCACCCCCGGACGAGCGTCGGGGCGACCCGCACGCCGCCGTTCGCGACCGTCGCGTAGACCGACGCGATGTGCAGGGCGCTCATGGACACGCCCTGGCCGAACGAGATCGTGTACTGCTGGGTCCTCGACCACGTCCCGGGGGGCGGCAGGATCCCCCGGCTCTCCCCCGGCAACCCCAGGCCGGGCGGGTCCCCGAAGCCGAACGCGCGCATCGTCGCGTACAGGCGCTCCTTCCCGACCCGCTGCGAGGCGAGGACCGTGCCGATGTTGCTGGACTTCGCGAGGACCCCGGCGAAGGTCAGGTGCTCGACGCCGTGCTCCTCGGCGTCGTGGAAGGTCTTGCCCGCCAGCGTCAGCGTGGGCGGGATGACGAACGGCGTCTCCGGGGTCACCGCGCCGCCCTCGAGCGCGGCCGCCGCCGTGATGACCTTGTTGGTGCTCCCGGGCTCGTAGACCTCGGACAGCGCGCGGTTGCCCCGCGCGTCGGCGGGCGCTCGCAGCGGCGCGTTCGGGTCGAACGTGGGCGCCGTCGCCAGCGCCAGCAGCTCCCCCGTGCGCGGATCCATCACCACGACGGTGCCGTTCTCGGCCCCGGTGGCCACGACCTGGTCCTCGAGCGCCCGCTGCGCCATCCACTGGATGTCCCGGTCGAGGGTGAGCACCAGGGTTGCGCCCGGCACGGGCGCCCGCTCGTCGTCGACGCCGATCGGGATCTGCGGGCCGTTGCGGCCGAACTCGATCGTCTTGTGACCGTCGACGCCGGCGAGCCGCTGGTCGGCGGCGTGCTCGAAACCGGCGAGCCCGTGCCCGTCGGTGCCGATGAACCCCACCACGTTGGCGGCGAGGGAGCCGGCGGGGTAGGTGCGCCGGCTCTCCGGCTCGGTGCCGATGCCCGGCAGCCGCAGCGCCGTGACCTGGCGTCCGACCTCGGGCGAGCGGGCCCGCGCCAGGTAGACGAACCTCCTGGGCGTCCCGCTCAGCTTCGCGCGCAGCTCGGCGGCCGGGACCCCGAGCAGCGGGGCGAGCCGCGCCGCGGTCTCCTCCACCCCGTTGACCTCCACCGGGTCCGCGTAAGCCGCGCGCGCGTCGACGCTGGTGGCGAAGGGGACCCCATTGCGGTCGGTGATCTGCCCGCGGACCGCGGGCAGGTCGATCGTGCGCAGCCGCTGCTTCTCGGCGGCACGCGCGTACGTCGACGCGTCCAGCGCCTGCAGCTGCACGAGTCGCGCGACGAAGGCCACCACCACGACGACGACGGCGGCGAGGACGAGGCGCAGCCGCCGCGCCGGGGAGGCGAGTCGGAGCGGGCCGGGTGCGAAGGGGACCCGCTGCCGCGGCGCCGGCCGGGGGCGGGCCGGCGCCGCGGGGCGGGAATCAGGGTCGCCGCCGGGACGCGGGGGGGCGGTGACCCCGCCGGAGGGCGGGGTCACCGGGTCGCCCCGGCGGGTCCGCGCGGCGGGGTGGCACGGGTCGCGTCGCGCGCCGGTGCCCGCGCCTGCGCCGGGTCGGGACGCTCGTGGGGCCGTGTGGGCGCGGCCGCGGGGGGCGGAGGCGGCGGCGGCGTCGGGGCCGGGCGGGGCTCGCCGAGCACCCGCCCGCTCGGCAGGTCCAGGAACGCGGGGGCGTCGCTGGGCACCAGCCCGAGGGCGCGGGCGCGGGCGGCGAGCGTGTCGGGCGCCTGCGCGCGGGCGACGGCCTCGGCGAGGGCCTGCTCGCGGTCGCCGAGCAGCTTGACCCTGCGGTGCAGCCGGTCGAGCACGAACGCGTCCTGGGCGAGCACCGTGTTCAGCAGCAGCAGCACGACCAGGCCACTGGCCAGCAGGCCGACGACGAGGACGACGAACGGGGCGCGGGGCGCCCGGGCGGGCGTCGGTGGGACGAGCGCGAGCGTGGGACGGGGCGGCAGCCGACTCGTGACCCGGCCGGCTGCGCGCTGGGCGGCGGCCCCGGCGGCACGGACGGGGATCATGCGGCCTCCCGGACGCGTTCGGCGGCGCGGAGGCGGGCCGAGGCGGCGCGCGGGTTGTCCGCGACCTCCTCCGCGCTCGGTCTCTCGGGACCGCGAGTGAGCAGGCGCAACTCCGGTTCCCCGGGCGCGAGAACCGGCAGGCCGGGCGGGGTGACGACCCGCGCGCGGGCGACCAGGGTCCGCTTGACCAGCCGGTCCTCCAGCGAGTGGTAGGCGAGCACGACGACGCGGCCCCCGACGACGAGCGCGTCGATCGCCGCGGGGAGAGCGCGGGTGAGCACGTCCAGTTCCTGGTTCACCTCGATTCGTAGAGCTTGGAACGTGCGCTTGGCCGGATGCCCGCCGACACGCCGAGCGCGCGCCGGAATCGCCCGGCGGACGACGTCGACGAGGCGGTCGCTGGTCGTGAAGGGGTGGTGGCGGCGGGCCCGGACGATCGCCGCGGCGATGCCACGGGCGAACCGCTCCTCGCCGTACTCGCGCAGGACCCGGGTCAGCTCGTCGACCGAGTAGGTGTTGAGGATGTCCGCCGCGGTCCGGCCGCTCGACTGGTCCATGCGCATGTCCAGCGCGACGTCCTCGGCGTAGGCAAACCCCCGGGCGGGGTCGTCGAGGTGCATCGAGCTGACGCCGAGGTCGAAGAGCACGCCGTTGACCCGCGGGGTGCCGAGCCGGGCCAGCACGGCGGGCAGCTCGTCGTACACCGCGGGGACGAGCGTGGTGCGGGAGGCGTACGGCGCGAGGCGCTCGCGCGCCACCGCCAACGCCTGGCGGTCGCGGTCCAGGCCCACGAGACGCGCCTCGGGGAGCACCGCGAGCAGCGCCGCGGCGTGCCCCCCCAGCCCCACGGTCGCGTCGACGAGCACCGCCCCGGGCGCGGCCAGGGCCGGCGCGAGCAGGGCCACGACCCTCTCGCGCAGCACCGGCGCATGGGTGGGCACCGCGTCCGTGGGCACCGCGTCCGTCGGCACCGCGTCCGTGGGCACCGGGTCAAGCGACGAGGTGGAGCGTGAACGTGACCAGGGCGGCGAGGCCGGCGGTGACGGCGACGGCCAGCGCGAACAGCAGCGCGCTGCTGCGCAGCTCCTCGCCCAGCGTCGGGCGGGCCGGGACGTGCTCGAGGTCCTGACGGTCCATCTCGACCCTCTCGGTGTCGACGGGTGGGAGCCAGCGGGGACGACCTGCCGTCAGGGTCCCGCCCGCACCCTCACCTGGCGCCGGGGAAGGTGCGCCAGGTGAGGGTGCGGGCGAGGACCTCACCGCGGGTCGTGCCGTCAGTGGATTCCGGGGAGCACCTCCTCCTCGATCTCCGCGAAGGCCTGCTCGCGGTCGGCGAGGTAGCGCTCCCACGCCTCGGCGTCCCAGATCTCGACCCGCTCCCCTGCGCCGATGACGACGCAGTCCCGGCGCAGCCCGGCGTAGGTGCGCAGCGGCGGCGGGATGGTGATCCGCCCCTGCTTGTCGGGGACCTCTGAGCTCGCGGACGCGAAGAACACGCGGACGTAGTCGCGGACCGCGCGGTCGGTCTTGGGCGCCTCCCACAGCCGCGCGGCGATCCGCTCGAACTCGGCGTTCGGATACACGAACAGGCAGCGCTCCTGCCCCTTCGTGATCACGAGGCCCTCCGACAGCTGGTCGCGGAACTTGGCCGGCAGGAACAGCCGCCCCTTCTCGTCGAGCCGCGGGACGTGGGTGCCGAGGAACACGCCCCACCTCCCCGGGGCCCACCTCCTCGCCCCTCGTTCCCCCACCATACTCCTCGGTCCTCCACCGTCAACATCGCCCGGGGTGGTGGCGCGCCGTATGGGTTGCGGATGGCTGTCGGATCGGGAGCGCGCGGGGCACAGCACCGGCGCATACTGGTCGCGGTCGAGGTACCGACACCGCACCCCAGCTGTCAGACTCGACCGCCCGGGGGCCGCCCACCGGGCGGCGCGGCCCGAGGAGGCGGGGCAGTGCCAGCAGCCGCGGCGGGCGGGGGGATACTCGACGGCGTTCCCGGCACCGGAGCCCGGATCCGGTCCGCGGTGGAGCGGGTCATCGAGGGCAAGCCGGACGTGGTGCGCCTCGCGGTCACCGTGCTGCTCGCCGAGGGGCACCTGCTCATCGAGGACGTGCCCGGGGTGGGCAAGACGATGCTGGCCAAGGCGCTGGCGCGGGCGATCGACTGCTCCGTGCGCCGCATCCAGTTCACGCCCGACCTGCTCCCGAGCGACGTCACGGGCGTGAGCGTGTTCAACCAGGAGCGGCGCGAGTTCGAGTTCAAGCCCGGAGCGGTGTTCGCGAACCTCGTGGTCGGCGACGAGATCAACTGAGCCTCGCCGAAGACCCAGTCCGCCCTGCTCGAGTGCATGGAAGAGCGCCAGGTGACCGTGGACGGGGTGACCTACCTGCTCGACCCCCCGTTCATGGTGGTGGCGACCCAGAACCCGATCGAGATGGAGGGGACCTACCCCCTGCCCGAGGCGCAGCGGGACCGGTTCACCGCGCGGGTGTCGATGGGGTACCCGTCGCCGGCCGCGGAGCTGGACATGCTCGACAGCCACGGATCCGCCTCCCCCCTCGACGAGCTCGACCCGGTCACCGACGCGCGGGAGGTGGTCAAGGCGATCGAGGCGGTGCGCATGGTGTGGGTCGCGCCCGACGTGCGCCGCTACGCGGTCGACCTGGTGACCGCCACCCGGCACGCCCCGGAGCTGCGCCTGGGCGCCTCGCCTCGGGCGACCCTGCAGCTGGTGCGGGCGGCCCGTGCCGCGGCCGCGCTCGACGGCCGGGACTACGTCCTCCCGGACGACGTGCAGGCGCTCGCGGCCCCCGTGCTCGCCCACCGACTGCTGCCCACCGCCGAGGCGCGGGTCGCGCGGCTCAGCCCGAGCGATGTCGTCGCCGGCCTCGTCGCCCGCGTCCCCGTGCCCGACCGCACCCGGCCCCGCCCCGGCCGGGTGTAGTC
>DATGDX010000203.1:0-6917 GCA_035310665.1 Mycobacteriales bacterium
ACAGGGGGTCCCGGCCGTCCACCGTGCCTGCCGAGCTGGTGACCGCGAAGCGGGCGAACAGCTCCTCGGCGTACCACCCCTCGCGGGGGGTCCGGCGGACGGCGGCCAGGTGCGCGGGGCTGCCGTAGGCATAGGAGCGCAGCGCCGCCGCCGACTCCCACACGCTGAACGTGCCCTGCAGGGCGACGGGTGCCTCGCCGATCCCGAGCGCGAGTCGCAGCCCGGGGGCGTCGCGCAGGGCCGCGGCGACCGGCGGCGTGGCTCGCCAGAAGGTCACCCACTTGCGGGGCACGAGCCGGGCGCGGGTCAACGCCGCGACCGCCCCCTCGGACGTCCCGTCGGACGTCCCGTCGGGCGCGGCTGCGGACCGCTCGCTCGCCGGCTCCCCGAACGGCGCCCGACCCGACCAGCGGCCGCGGCAGGCCAGCGGGCGCAGGCCGACCCGCCACCGCTCGTCGGCGAGCCTGTCCCACCGGCGGGCCGCCGCCGACCGCTCGAACGCGTCGGCCTGCGCGTGGCTCGCCCACGTCGCCAGCAGCGCCCACCGGCAGGGGTCCGCGCTGCGCGGCGTGAAGCCGCGGCTGGTCCCGAGCATCCGGGCGAACCGGGCGTCGCGCGGCGCGCGTCGGTGCCCGGCCACGGCGGTGAGAGCCACGGCGGTCAGAGCGCGCGGGACACGGCGGCGCGGGACCCGCCACAGGTGCAGCGTCACCAGCGCGGGCACGGGCTCGACCGGCACGGTGGGAAGCCTAGGCGCGGCCCTCGCCAGCCCCGGGCGAGGGCTTCTCCTTGCTCGGCGTCTCCGTGGTGAGGGGCTCGTTGCTCGGCGTCTCCTTGCTCAGCGCCGCGGTCACCGCCTCCGGGGAGCGCGCGACGTAGGCGTCCCCCGTCTCCGTGACCAGGATCGGGCGCTGGACGACCACCGGGTGGGCCGCCATGAGCTCGATCCAGCGGTGACGCGTCGCCGCGGTGCGGGGGAGCTCGCCGAGGCCGAGGTCGCGGGCCACCGGTTCGCCGGTGCGGGCCAGGTCCCACGGCTCGAGACCCAACCGGGCGAGCAGCGCGGTCAGCTCGTCGGGGTTCGGCGGGTCGGCCAGGTAGTCGCGCACCGTGTAGCGGACCCCGGCGGCGTCGAGCATCTCCCGCGCGGTGCGGCACTTCGAGCACCGCGGGTTGAACCACAGCTCCATCCGTCACCCTCGCCGACGACGACGGGATCTCGCCCCGGACGTCGTCGCGGGTCAGCTCGGCTGCGGCGACGGGCTCACGGAGGTGACGCTGTTGTCCGTCGTGTCCTGACCGGTCTGGTCACCCCCGCAGCCGGCCAGCGGGAGCAGGAGGGCGGACACGAACAGCGCGGCCAGCAGCCGGGCTCGCGCACGGGTGACAGGGGTCGCCATGTCAGCGCGCTACCCGATCCGCGCGGGTGCCAAGCACCCCCGTCACCTGCCGGGTCGCAGCACTCGCGCGTCGCCCCCGCCGCGCCGGCGCGCCTCGGCGACCGCGAGCAGTCGGCCGTCGCGGCGGACCTCGATGCCCGTCACCGCGCCGATCTCCCGAGCGATCGTGAACCGGTGCCCGAGCGCCTGCAGCGGGCGCCGGTCGTACGCCGGCTCCGCCGCGGCCGCGGCCGTGTTGCGGTCCGCGGCGCGGGGGGCGGCGACGGCCTGGGGCAGCGACTGGCCGAGGTCGAGCCGCCCGACGAGGAGCTGCAGGACCGTCGCGATGATCTGGGGGCCGCCGGGCGAGCCGACCGCGAACAGCGGTGCGCCGTGGTCGAGCACGATCGTCGGCGCGATCGAGCTGCGCGGCCGCTTCCCGGGGGCGGGCAGGTTCGGGTCGATCCCGTCGCGGCCCGCGGGCACGAAGGAGAAGTCGGTGAGCTCGTTGTTGAGCAGGAATCCGCGGGCGGGAACGACGATGCCGCTGCCGCCGGTCTGCTCGATCGTGAGGGTGTAGGCGACGACGTTGCCCCACCGGTCGGCGGTGGTCAGGTGCGTCGTCGACCCTCCCTCGCGGTCGCCGGTGACCCTCGCGCCGCCGCTCGCGCGGCACGTGGTCCGGTAGTAGCCGTCCGGATCATCGGGCGCGACCGGTCGCGGGAGCGTCCTCGCCGGCCGGATCAAGCAGCCGCGCTCGCGGCCGAAGCCGTCCGAGAGCAACGCGCCCAGTGGCACGTCCCCCCGGTCGGGGTCGCCCACGTAGCGGTTGCGGTCGGCGAACGAGAGCGCGGCGGCCTCCAGGAGGTGGTGCTGCACCTGGGTCGGGGTCATCCGGGCGAGCGGGAAGCGCTCGAGGATGTTCAGGGCCTCGCCGACCGTGGTGCCGCCGCTCGACGGCGGCGCCATCCCGTACACGTCGAGCCCGCGGTAGCGGGTGTGCGTGGGGCGGCGCACCGGGGCGGTGTACCGGGCCAGGTCGGAGGTGTCGAGAGGTCCCGGCCGCACCCGCCCGGGCGTCCCGGGGGCGACGGGCGGGCGGCGGGCCGCGGCGACGACCTCTCGACCGAGCCGCCCCCGGTAGAGCTCGGCCACACCCCGGTCCCCGAGCAGCCGGTAGGTCGCCGCGAGATCGGGGTTGCGCAGGACGGCTCCGACGCGCGGCGGGGCGCCGCCGGGGAGGAACAGCCGCCGGGTCGAGGTGAACCGGCGGAACCGTGCCGCGTTGTCCGCGGTCTGCCGGCGGAATTCCGCGTCCACGACGAAGCCCCGCTCCGCGATCCGGATGGCGGGGCCGAGGGCCTGCCGCAACGGCAGGGTGCCCCAGCGTTCCAGGGCGTCCCGCCAGGTGGCCGGGGTCCCGGGAACGCCGACGGACAGCCCGCTCGTGACGGCGTCGTCGAAGGGGATCGGCCGGCCGTTCTCCACGAACGAGTCCGCGCGCATCCGACGCGGCGCCGTCTCTCGGCCGTCGATGGTGCTCACCCGCTTGCGCCGGGCGTCGTAGTAGACGAAGAACCCGCCGCCGCCGATGCCCGCGCTGTAGGCCTCGGTCACACCGAGGGCCGCCGCGGCCGCGACGGCCGCGTCGACCGCGTTGCCGCCGGCGCGCAGGACCTCCAGGCCCGCGCGCGTCGCGTCCGGGTCGACGGTCGCCACGGCGCCGCCGGTGCCGACTGCGACCGGCGCCCGACGGTCGGGGGTCGGGGCGGCCTCGGCGGCGGTCGCGGTGCCGGTCGCGGTGCCGGTCGCGGTGCCGGCTGCGGGGGCAGGCGCGACGAGGCCCGACACGACCAGGCAGCCCGCCAGCCCGGCCACGACAGGAGCACGCTGCATCGGCTTCTCCAGGTTCGGCGAACGGGGCAAGGCTAGAAGGGAGGGATCGGTGCGGTAGACATGGGTAGTGACGAGACCGCGACGGGTCGCGTTTGGCCGGCGTCGGTACGCCGTCGTCGGCCTCCTCATGCTGGTGCCGCTGCCCCTGCTCGGGGCTGCGCCGGTGGGCGCGGGCGGCGGTGACGACGAGACCCGGATAGTTGCGGCCGTGGTCGACCCGGTTCTGCGGGGTGTGCGCCTCGACCGGGCCACCGTGCTGGACCTGCAGCAGGCGATGCGCCGGCGGCGACTGACGTCCTCGGCGCTGACGAATTTCTACCTGGCCCGCATCCGCGCGCTGAATCCCCGACTGCACGCCGTCATCGAGACCAATCCGGACGCGCGGCGGGAGGCGGCGGCGAGCGACCGCCGGCGGCGGGCGCGCGGCGCCCGCACCGTGCTCGAGGGCGTTCCGGTGCTGGTCAAGGACACCATCGACACCGCCGATCGGCAGCAGACTACTGCCGGCTCGCTCGCGCTGGTCGGCTCGCGCCCGGCGCGGGACGCCGGCCTCGTGCGCCGGCTGCGCGCGGGCGGTGCCGTCATTCTCGGCAAGGCCAACCTCTCCGAGTGGGCGAACTTCCGCTCGACGCGTGCCTCCAGCGGCTGGAGCGCGCGGGGCGGCCAGACCAACAACCCGTACGTCCTCGACCACAATCCGTGCGGCTCGAGCAGCGGGTCGGCCGTCGCGGCCGCGGCCAGCCTGGCGGCGGTGACGATCGGCACGGAGACCGACGGTTCGATCATGTGCCCCGCGGGTCGCTCCGGCGTCGTCGGCCTCAAGCCGACGCTCGGGTTGGTGAGCCGCTCCGGGATGATTCCGGTGTCGATCCGGCAGGACACCGCGGGCCCGGTCACCCGCACCGTGACCGACGCGGCGGCGGTGCTGTCCATGATCCAGGGCGTGGATTCGGCCGACCCCGCGACCGCCGCGGCTGGATCGCGGGCACGCCGCGAGTACCTGGACGACCTTGACCGGCGCGCGCTGCGCGGCAAGCGGATCGGCGTGTGGCGCGGCGGGGGCCAGAACCCGGCGGTCACCGCGGTGCTCCAGCGCAGCATCGCGACGTTGCGCGCCCGGGGGCTGTCGTCGTCGACGATGTCAGGCTGGTCGGGATGGACGTGGTGGACGCCAACGAGGGTCCGGCGCTGCGGACGGAGTTCAAGCACGGCATCAACGCCTACCTGGCGGCCCGGCCGGGTCGACACCCCCGGAATCTCGCCGGGCTGATCGCGTTCAACAGGGCGCATGCCGCCATCGAGCTGCGCTACTTCGGGCAGGAGACGTTCGAGGCGGCCGAACGCACGCCCGGAGACCTGCGCGACCCGACGTACCGGGCCGCGCGCCGGGCGGCGACGTCCGCGGCCCGGGCCGCGATCGACGGCGCGATCGCCAAGGACGATCTCGACGCGATCCTCGCGCCGACGAACGGCCCGGCCTGGCGCACCGACCTGCGGCGGGGGGACGATGTCCGAGGGTGGGTCGGCTCGTCCAGCGCCGCCGCGGTGTCGGGCTACCCGAACATCACCGTCCCGGCCGGCTACGCCCGCGGCGAGATGCCGCTGGGGATGTCGTTCTTCGGCCGCCGATGGAGCGAGCCGAAGCTGATCAGCCTGGCGTACGGGTTCGAACAGGCGACCCGCGCCCGCCACGCCCCCCGGTTGCTGCCGACGATCGACGCCGTCACCGTCGCGGAATCGCGCCGCGGCCGGCCCGCGGCTCGCGAGGTCACCGGCCGGCCCGACCGCGGCCGCACCGGCCGCACCGACGGATCGCGCAGGTCGGTCGCTCGGGCCCTGTGATGGCCCTGTGATGGTCCTGTGATGGTGGAGACGCGGACCGTCGCGTGAACTCGGCCGGAGTGCCGGCGATTGACGCGTGTGCGCACCGCGTCTAGTCTCCACGTATTCGAACATGTGTTCGAATACGTGGACCGCTGGCCCAGAGCGAGCGTCCGTGGGGAAGCGGTCGCTCGCTCGCGGCCCATCGTGCGCCGTCTTCCCCCGGCGCGTCGCCGGTGCCCATCGGCCCCGGCGTCGTCGAAGAGGAGGAGATGCCGCGTGAGCCGACGCTGCGGGGAACCGGTGGACGTTCGGCGCCGGGACGAGGCGCCGAGCGAGTTCGTGTGGCGGGCCCGGCTCTACCTGGTGCGTGCCGTGCTCGCGCACTGGGTGGAGGCCGGTTCGTGGTGGCGCGCCGCGGCGGGCGTTCTGCTGGCCGCGGACGCCGAAACGGCGCCTCCCGCCGGGCCCGCTCTCGATCCCGTCCTCGTTCTCGTGCCGGCCGCTCCTCGGTGGGGCCAACGGGCGTGGGGGGAGCCCGCCCCCGACCTCGGCACCGTCGCCGCCGGCGCTGTCGACGACCGGGAGCGCGAGTTCTGGCGGGTGGAGGCGGGGTGCGGGCGGGTGGTCGACACGGGCGTCTACGACCTGTGCTTCGACTGGTCCGCGGGCAGCTGGACGATCGCGCGCGTGCTCGACTAGCCGGGACGGACAGCTATGCGATCACCTGCTCGGGTTCCGCACCGGCCGCCGGTCGCACCCGCCGTGCTCACCCTGCTCGACGCCGCGCGGGGAGAGCTCGTCGCCGCGGCCGCGTCGCCCTCGCCCGCCCAGCGGTACGCCGCCGCGCACCTCGCCGCGCTGCGGGCGGCAGCGGCGGTCCTCGCCGCCCGCGCCCACCCGGCGCGGACCGTCCGGCGGGGTGCACCGCGCACTGTGTGGGCACTGCTCGCCGCGGTGGCCCCGGAGCTGTCCGAGTGGGCCGCGTTCTTCGCGGCCGGGGCCAGGAAGCGGGCAGCGGCCGAGGCCGGCCTCGCCCGCGCGGTCACCCCACGCGACGCCGACGACCTGCTCCGCGACGCCCAGGTGTTCCTCGACCTCGTGACCGGCACGCTCGGGATCCCGCACCAGCCGGTGCTGTCGTCCGACGTGACGACCGGGTGAGGACGTCCCGATGAGTGACCCGTTCGTCCACCTCCACGTCGCCTCCGGTTACTCGTTGCGGTACGGCGCCTCATCCCCAGGGGCAATGGTGGCCCGTGCCGCCGACCTCGGGATGACCGACCTCGCGCTCACCGACCGCGACGGCGTCTACGGCGCGGTGAAGTTCGTGCAGGCGTGTGCCGCCGCCGGAATCCGCCCGTTGCTCGGCGTCGACCTCGCCGTCGCACCGACCGCGACGGACCCTGCCGGCGCCCGGGACTCCGGCGGATGCCGCTCGGTGCCGGGTCGGCGGACGCCGGCTCGCGGCGGCGTCTCGGTCGACCCGCGGTTGCCCCGGGTCACCCTGCTCGCGGCGGACCGGCGTGGCTGGGCCGCGTTGTGCCGGTTGGTGAGCGCCACCCACCTGGCCGGCGAGCGAGGCCGTCCGGTCACCACCGTCGAGCTCGTCGCGACCCACGCGGGCGGCGGGCTGCTCGTCCTGCTCGGCCCCCACTCCGAGGTCGGCGAAGCGTGTGTCGCGCACCGCCCCGACCGCGCGCGGGCGCTGCTCCGCCCGTGGCGGGCCGCGGTCGCGGCCGAGGACCTGCTCGTCGAGATCGTCTCGCACGGCGGCCCCGGCGACGCCGCCCGCGGCGCGCGGCTCGCCGGGTTCGCCGC
>DATGDX010000204.1:0-3209 GCA_035310665.1 Mycobacteriales bacterium
GACCGAGGGCGGCGAGGGGTTCCACTTCTTCCGCGCACGCTTCCGGGCGACGGGCGAGTTGCCGCCCTTTGACCTGGCCGCCGAGCAGGCCGGTACACCCCGGACCACCGGCAGGTGCCGGCGCCCGGCCTGAGGTGCACGCCCGGCGCCTTTCTGCGAGTGCACCTCGATCGGGGTCCTATCGACCCCGAGCACGTGCGCCCGTGCAGGCCCCGGGGGTGCACCAGAACGGCAATCCCGGTTGCGTCGGTGGCCTTGACCGCCGCGTGGTCTCAGCGTCTGGTCCTCCAAAATGTCAACGGACATGTCGACCTGAACGGAGACGGACAGCAGATCTGAACGGTGGCGGCCATCGGATTTGAACGCTAGTGGCCACCGGATCTGCGCGCGGTCAGGTCATGGCCTCACCCCCGGAGCCGCTGACGGGGATGTTCGATTCGGTCAGCTGCCCGATGGTCACCGGCTCGTCGCAGTGCGGACATAGGCCCCCGAGGTCGACCCGGCGGCAGAACAGTTGGCAGTCCGGGCAGCGGCGTTCGTCGACGTAGCGGGCCTCGCAGTCCGGGCATTCGTCGACGGCGAGGCCGCTGAGCGCAGGCCCCGCCGCTCGGCCGGTCACCGGGGGCCGCCAAGCGGGGCGACGCCGGCGCCGGCGAGGGCCTGGGCGAGCCGGACCGACTCCCCGGAGGTTTGGCACAGGTGCGCGTGGTGGAGTAGGCGGTCGACGGTGGCGGTGGCCAGCGTTTTGGGCATGATCTCGTCGAATCCGGATGGGTGCAGGTTGCTGCTCACCGCGACGCTGCGCCTCTCGTATGCGGCGTCGACCAGCCGGTAGAGCCCTTCGGCGGCGTCGGGGCCGACCGGCAGCAGCCCGATGTCATCGACGACGACGAGGTCGGCGCGCAGGATCCGGGTGATGGCCTTGGTCACCGAGTCGTCGGCGCGATGCCGGCGGATCAGCACGCCGAGCGCTTCCAGGGTGAACCACGCGACGTGCTTGCCGGCCTCGACGGCGGCCTGGCCGAGCGCCTCGAGCAGGAACGTCTTGCCGGTGCCGGCCGGCCCGCAGACGACCAGGTTCTCCCGCCGGTCCAGCCACTCCAGGGTGCGCAGCGCGGCCTGGGTCGGCGCCGGGATGGAACTGGTCGCCTCGTCCCAGGCGTCGAACGTCTTCCCGGTCGGGAAGCCGGCCCGGGCCCGCCGGGTGGACAGCGCCGAGCGGTCCCGCCCGGCCACCTCCTCGGTCAGCAGCACCCGCAGCACCTCGGCCGGCTCCCAGCGCTGCGCCTTGGCGGTGGCCAGCACCTCCGGCGCGATCCGGCGCATGTGCGGCAGCCGCATCCGGCGCAGCAGGGCCTCCAGCGCGGCGTCCAGCGGCGGCGAGACGGGGGTGCGGGTGCTCATCGCCACCACCGCTCGGGCTCCTCGGTGCCGAACCCGGCCCAGCCGGCGGTGCCCTGGGCCAGCGTGTGGCCCTCTCCGGGCCGGGTCGGCTCACCGGCCGCGGCGCTCGCCTGGTGGGTGAGGATCGCGGCCAGGTCGCCGTCACCGAACCGGCCGGCGGCCGCCGCCTCGCCCAGCGCCCGGTCCACCGCGGCCACCTCGTGCAGCCGGGCCAGCTCGACCGCCTCGGCCATCTTCGCCCGGATCCGGCCGGTGCCGGCCGCGGCGGCCTCGACCAGCCACAGCTGCGCGCCGTCGCCGATGGCCAGAAACGCCGCATCCGTGGTGGTCTTCGGCTTCGGGGTGCGGTGCAACGCGCCTTCCGGCGCGGGCGGGAAGTGCGCATCGTCTAGCCGCGGGGTGCCCGGCGTGGTCACCGCGTGCCGGGCGACCTCGACCGGGCCGGCGTCGCCGACGTGCACGACGACGATTTCGTCGCCGTGCCGGCGGACCCACACGATCTGCCCGGCCAGGGTGTGCGGCACCGAGTACTGCGCCCGCTCGAAGGCGACCAGCGGCGTGGTCTGCCCGACCCGGCGGGTCACCCCGAACGCCGCGGTGAACGGCGTCGCCGGCAGCGGATGCAGCCGGCCCCGTTCCTCGGCCAGCATCTCCACCGGCGCCCGGCCGGTCACCCGGTGCGCCCGGGCGTTGACCTGAGCGCAGAACGCGGCGCAGGCCGCTTCCAGCTCGCCGAACGAGGCGTAGTCGTCGAGCAGGTTCGCCTCGGTCGGCACCAGGTCAGCCTTCGCCACCCGCACCGTCGCCTCGCTGCCGCCCTTGCTCGCCGGATCGGCCGGCACGCACGTCGCCACGGTCAGCCCGTAGTGCCGGGCGAACTGCACAGTCGCCGGGTTGCGCACCGGCACCCCGGCGACGTGCTCCACCGTCACCGTCTTCTCGTTGTCGGTGAGCAGATACGTCGGGCACCCGCCGAGCCGGCGCAGCGCCGCATCCACCGCGGCGACCACGCTCGGCTGCGCCTTATCCCACAGCGGCAGCACCAGCCGGAACCGGGACCAGGCCAGCCACAAGCAGAACAGGATTGTCGCCGCCCCGCCGATGCGCGGGCCGTCGCCGAAGTCGTACCGCGCCCACAACCCCGGCTCCGGGATCCACGGGCGGTGCGTCCGCCGCCGCCCGGCCCGCCACGCCGCCCGGATCTCGGCCACCGCCCGGCGGGTCGTCCGCTCCGACCCGGCATACCCCATCGCAGTGATCTTCTCGTGGGCGACGTCCGCGCGGATCTTGCCGTGCGACCGGTCGACCAGTTCCTCCAACTTCGCCAGGAACGGGTCCACCATGCTCGGCCGCGGCGATGCCGCGCCCGGGGACACCCCACCATCCCGCTCGGCCACATACCGGATCACCGTGTTCGGCGAACACCCGGCCAACTCAGCCGCGTCCCGGTAGGACCCGGTCAGGTCGTACGCTTCCAGAATCTGCATGATCTCCTCGGGCTTCTTCACTCGTCCCCTCCCCGGACGCTGGGTGCGGTTGGCACCGCCCAGCCCACCCGGGGAGGGGACCCTCACCGGGGACCCGGCGAGGACGGTCAAGATCGTGTCGAGCAGATCAGGTGGCCGCGGCCGTTCACTCTTGCTGGCCGCGAGCGTTCACAAACCCGGCCGTCAGCGTTCAGGATCTCGTGGCCGCCGACACCGCCGCGACGCGTCGCCCTCACCCGCGAGCCCGCGCCCCCTGCCCAACCGAAGAAACTCTCGTTTCCTCGCCGCCCGATCATCATCGCCGCTCGTCGGGCGTCA
>DATGDX010000205.1:0-9461 GCA_035310665.1 Mycobacteriales bacterium
CGCACGGCGGCCTCGTCCGCCACGTCGCGCAGCTCGCTCCACACCTGCGTGTTCAGCGCGTTCATCGGCGGCCGGTCCAGCCGGACCGTGCCGATCGCGTCGGCGACCTCGAGGCGTACCAACTCTCCCACCGGCGGACCCTCCCGGACGACCCTCGGCGCGGTGCGGTCCGGGCGAGCCTAGTGGTCAGCCCGGCAGGCACCCGCCGGCACGTCCGACGCGACTGAGCGCCCGGCGGTCCCAGAACCCGTACGCCGTGCCGCGGCGGGGCAGGATCGTCGGCTACATGATCTCGCTGGGGTAGTCGGAGTGGCCGAGACCGACCGCGTGGCCGAGCTCGTGCATGAGCAGGGCGCCCCGGGTGGAGCCGGCGCCGAAGCCGGGACGGAAGCTCGCATTCTGCTCGGCGTCCAGGACCGCGTACCCCGAGGTGATCCGGTAGTGGAACCGGCCGTCGGAGGCGAAGACGTCGCCGGAGATGCCCCCCCAGCCCGCCGCACCGCCCTGCAGCATCGCCAGGCCCCCGACCCGGGACGGGCCCAGGCGATGACCAGTGGGGCCACGGACGGCAGCGGGCCGCTCGTCGGCACCGCGGTGGTCTGGCCGGCGTACCGGAACTGCACTCCCGTCGCCTGGGTGATGCGGGCGAGGGCGCCGGCGACGTCGACGATGGCCGCGTGCAGGGCCGGCGCCGTCGGCCCGACGAGACGCGCGTTGACCTTCCACGGGACCGCGGGGCACGGGTTCCAGCGCGAGTAGACGGGGGCCGCGCCGCCGGGCGGGTCGTACTGGTAGGGCCGGTACGTCGCCCCCACACCGGACGCCGGCGACAGGAAGGCGGGCGCCCCCAGGACGGACGCCGTTGCGAGCGAGGACACGGACAGCATGCGGAGAAGCCGACGAAGCACGCGAGTCTCCCGAGTAGCTCAAAAGCCGCTACTCGTCGACTCGACGCGATCAAACGGGGGCTGATTAGCCCGGAAGCGGACAAACGGCGACCCGAACTCGGGGCGCGGGCGCATGCCGCTCGCTCGGGCACACTGGAGGCATGGCGGACCGGCCTCCCCCTGCTGGCGGCGCATGTCCCGCCCTGCCGACCGCGCTGCGGCCCTGGCCGGGGCGTCACACGCCCCTGGGCGCCACCTGGGACGGCCACGGCACGAACTTCGCGCTGTTCTCGGCGGAGGCCGAGGCCGTGGACGTGTGCCTGTTCGCGCCCGACGGCACCGAGACCCGCGTTCCCCTGGAAGAATCGATCTTCCACGTCTGGCACGGCTATCTGCCCGGGGTCGGGCCGGGGCAGCACTACGGGTTCCGCGTCGACGGCCCGTTCGATACCGCGCGGGGGTACCGGTACAACCCCAGCAAGCTGCTCCTCGACCCCTACGCGCGGGCCGTCGACGGCCTGTTCCGCCTCGACGAGGAGGTGTTCGGCTACCCGCGCCACCGCGACGACACGGTCCAGGATCACCGCGACTCGGCGCGCCATGTGCCGAAGGCCGTCGTCGTGCACGACGTGTTCGACTGGGCAGACGACCGCCGCCCCGACGTCCCGTGGCCGGACACGATCCTCTACGAGCTGCACGTCAAGGGGTTCACGGCCCGCCACCCCGGCATCCCCCCCGCGCTGCGGGGCACGTTCGCCGGGCTCGCCCACCCCGCCGCGGTCGACTACCTACGCCGGCTGGGCGTCACCGCGGTCGAACTGATGCCGGTGCACCACTTCGTGTCGGAGCCGGGGCTCGTCCGGCGTTGCCTCGCCAACTACTGGGGCTACAACTCCATCGCGTTCTTCGCGCCGCACGCGGGATACAGCTCCAGCGGCTCGGCCGGGCAGCAGGTGCGCGAGTTCAAGGCGATGGTGCGGGCGCTGCACGCCGCCGGCCTCGAGGTCATCCTCGACGTCGTCTACAACCACACCGGCGAGGGCGACCACGCGGGGCCGACGCTGTCGTTCCGCGGCATCGACAACCGCAGCTATTACCGCCTGCACCCGGACAACCCGCGCTTCTACAAGGACTACACGGGGTGCGGAAACACCCTCGACGTGCGCAGCCCGCACACGCTGCAGCTCATCATGGACTCGCTGCGCTACTGGGTGACCGAGATGCACGTCGACGGCTTCCGCTTCGACCTCGCCTCCGCGCTGGCCCGCTCGTTCCACGACGTCGACAAGCTGTCCACGTTCCTCCAGGTCATCCAGCAGGACCCCGTCGTGTCGTCGGTGAAGCTGATCGCGGAGCCGTGGGACGTCGGCGAGGGCGGCTACCAGGTGGGCGAGTTCCCGCCGCTGTGGACCGAGTGGAACGGCAAGTACCGCGACGCAGTCCGTGACTTCTGGCGTGGTGCGCACACCGGGGTGCGCGAGTTGGGCTATCGGCTGTCCGGGTCGAGCGACCTCTACCAGGACGACGCCCGGCGCCCGTTCGCGTCCATCAACTTCGTCACGTCGCACGACGGTTTCACCCTGCGCGACCTGGTGTCCTACAACCGCAAGCACAACGCGGCGAACGGCGAGGGCAACCGGGACGGCGAGAACGACAACCGCTTGTGGAACTGCGGCGTGGAGGGGGAGACCGGCGACCCGGCCGTCACCTCGCTGCGGCGCCGGCAGATGCGCAACATCCTGCTCACCCTGCTCACCTCCATCGGCGTGCCGATGCTGCGGATGGGCGACGAGGTGGGCCACACCCAGCACGGCAACAACAACCCGTACTGCCAGGACAACGAGCTGACCTGGCTCGACTGGGAACCCGCCGACGCCGCCGAGCGGGACGCCCTGCTGGAGTTCGCCCGGGCCTTGATCCACCTGCGTCGCAGCCACCAGGTGTTCCGGCGCCGCCGGTTCTTCGTGGGCCGGCCGGGGCACCACGGCGCGCTCAAGGACCTGGCCTGGTTCGCGCCGGACGGTGAGGAGATGTCGGCGGCCGACTGGTTCTCCCCGGTGGCCCGCACGCTCGGGATGTACCTCGCGGGCGACAGCATCCGCCAACGCGGCCCGCGCGGCGAGCGCGTCGTGGACGACTCGTTCCTGCTCCTGCTGCACGCCGGGGCGGACCCGTGCGCGTTCCGCCTGCCGTCGCGGCGGTGGGGGCGGGAGTACGAACTGGTCGTCGACACCGCCGACGAGTCCACCCCGGGCGACACCGGCGGCGCGCCGGTTTGCTACGCGCCGGGGACGGAGGTCAAGCTCGTCGCGCACTCCGCCGCGCTGTTCCGGGCCGTGCGCTAGCGGCTTGGCGGCTCGCGGCCGGCACGGACCCGCGCCGCGGCGCGGGACGGCTCACCGGTCGGGCGGCGCCTCGAGCATGGCCTCGGTCGGCCGTTCCGCGGTCACGACCAGGCCGAGCGCGGTGGGGCTGGGCAATGCGGCGTGCCGCGGCAGCACCCGCACGGTGTAGCCGAACGGCCCCTTGCGGTCGAGCGGCACCTCGCCCTCGTAGATGTGCCGCCCGTCCCCGCTGCCCCCCGAGCGGACCAGCGAGGTGACCGTCGGGTCGTGCAGTTCGTCGCGTTCGTCCACCCGGCCGTAGGCGACCTGCACGTCGACGTCGTCCCAGGCGAGCCCGTCGAGGCGCACCAGGGCGCGCACGTGCATGACCATCCCCAGCTGGGGCGTGTCCCCCACCCCGCTGCTGTCCACGTGCTCCACGCTCACGCCCGGCCAGGCGGCCTCGACCCTGTGCCGCCAGGTGGCGAGCGTCCGCGCGGTCGCGTACCGGTTCGTCGTCATCGCGCGCGAGCCCAGCCCGGCCGGGGTGTACAGCTTGACCACGTAGTCGTGCACCATGCGGGACGCGAGCACCTGCGGGCCGAGCGAGTGCAGCGTGTGCCGGACCATCTCGATCCAGCGGGTCGGCAGCTCGCCGCGCCCGGTGTCGTAGAAGCGGCTGCGCACGCTGTTCTCGATCAGCTCGTACAGCGAGTTCGCCTCGAGGTCGTCGCGGCGGTGGTGGTCGGTCACGCCGTCCGCGGTGGGGATCGCCCAGCCGTTGTCGCCGTCGTACATCTCGTCCCACCACCCGTCGCGCACCGACAGGTTCAATACCCCGTTGAGCGCGGCCTTCATGCCGCTCGTCCCGCACGCCTCCAGCGGGCGCAACGGGTTGTTCAGCCACACGTCGCAGCCGGAGGCGAGGTAGCGGGCCAGCGCCATGTCGTAGTCGGGCAGGAAGACGATGCGGTGCCGCACCGCGGGGTCGTCGGCGAAGCGGACGATCTGCTGGATGAGCGCCTTGCCGCCGTCGTCCGCGGGGTGCGCCTTGCCCGCGATCACCATCTGGATCGGCCGGGTTGGGTCGAGCAGCAGCGCCTTGAGCCGCTCCGGGTCGCGGAGCATCAGGGTCAGCCGCTTGTACGACGGGACGCGGCGCGCGAACCCGATGGTCAGGACGTCGGGGTCGAGCACGCTGGCGATCCAGCCGAGCTCGGCCGCACTGGCCCCGCGCTGCAGCCACGACGTGCGCAGCCGCACGCGCACGTGATCGACCAGGCGGGAGCGCAGCGTGCGGCGCAGCGACCAGACGAGGTCGTCGTCGACCTTGTCGATGACCTCCCAGCCGCGCCCCTCCTCCAGCCCCCGGCGGCCGACCTCGCGCTCGGCGAGGTCGAACACCTCACGTGCCACCCAGGTGTGCGCGTGCACGCCGTTCGTGACCGACCCGATCGGGACGTCGGCGACGTCGAATCCCGGCCACAGGCCGGCGAACATCGCGCGGCTCACGGCGCCGTGCAGCTTGCTGACGCCGTTCGCCCGCTCGGCGAGGCGCAGCCCCATCACCGCCATGTTGAACACATTCGGGTCACCGCCGGGCGGCTCGGCACCGAGGGCGAGAATGCGCTCGACCGGAACGCCTGGGCACCCGTTGTCGCCGCCGAAGTGACGCTCGATGAGGTCGCGGGGGAACCGGTCGATCCCGGCGGGCACGGGGGTGTGCGTGGTGAACACCGTGCCGGCGCGGACCACGGTGAGCGCCTCGTCGAACGACAACCCCTCGTTCTCGGTCAGCTCGCGGATCCGCTCGAGCCCGAGGAACCCGGCATGGCCCTCGTTGGTGTGGTAGACCTCCGGCGACGGTGTCCCGCTCGCGGCCGCGTAGGCGCGCAGCGCCCGCACGCCCCCGATGCCGAGCAGCATCTCCTGCAGCAGCCGGTGCTCGGTGCCGCCGCCGTAGAGCCGGTCGGTGACGTCCCGCTCGCCCGGCCCGTTCGCCTCGACGTCGGAGTCCAGCAGCAGCAGCGGGACGCGCCCCACCTGGGCCTTCCACACCTGTGCCGTCAGGGTGCGCGCCGCGGGCAGACCGACGGTCACGGTGACGGGAGCGCCCGCGGCGTCGCGCAGCGGGGTGAGCGGCAAGCCGTTCGGGTCGATGGCGGGGTAATGCTCGAGCTGCCAGCCCTCCGCGGACAGCGACTGCTGGAAGTACCCGCGGCGGTAGAGCAGCCCGACACCGACGATGGGGACGCCGAGGTCGCTGGCCGCCTTGAGGTGGTCGCCGGCCAGGATCCCCAGGCCGCCGCTGTACTGCGGCAGCACCTCGGTGATGCCGTATTCCGGCGAGAAGTAGGCGATCGACCTGGGCGCGTCGGGCAGGTGCTGGTACCATCGCGGTGCGCTCAGGTAGTCGCGCAGGTCGTCGGCGGCGTCCTGCAGCCGGCGCAGGAACCTGCGGTCGTTGGCGAGCGCGGCCAGCCGCGACGCCGAGACCTCGCCGAGCAGCCGCACCGGGTCGCCCCCGACCTGCTCCCACACGTCGGGGTCCACGCTGGCGAACAGGTCGCGCGTGTCCGCGTGCCACGACCAGCGCAGGTTCAGCACCAGCTCGCCGAGCGGGGCGAGGGGCTCGGGCAGCACCGTGCGAATGGTGAACCGGCGGATCGCTCTCACAGAGACCGACCCTAGCCGCTCGGCGAATGATCGCGCGGGCCCGCGCGGGGTGGTCGCCGGCAACGTCCGCCGTCGGATCCGGGTAGGTTCGACGCTGTGATGGGGCGGATCCCGATCGTGGACGTGGCGCCGGTCGTCGGGTGTGGCCAGTGGCCGGCGAAGGCGGTCGTGGGCGAGACGGTCTGCGTGGGCGCGACGGTGTTCCGGGAGGGACACGACGCGGTGAACGCGAACGTCGTCCTCCATGACCCGCGCGGCGCCGCCGCCTGGGTCCCCATGCGGCTCGTCGCTCCGGGGACCGACCGATGGGAGGCGGACGTCGTCCCGGCCGAGACCGGGCGCTGGACGTTTCAGGTCGAGGCCTGGGGTGACCCGATGGCCACCTGGCGGCACGACGCGGAAATCAAGGTGAGCGTCGGCCAGGACGTCGAGCTGATGCTCGAGGAGGGGGCGCGGCTGTTCGAGCGCGCCGCCGCGGTCGTCCCCGACGACCACCGCGAGAGTTGCCTGACCGCGGCGCACACGCTGCGCGACACGTCCCTCGACGCGGACAAGCGGCTGGGGGCGGGCTTCGATCCGACGCTGCTCGCCGTCCTGGAGACCAGCCCGCTGCGGGAGTTCATGACCACCTCCGAACGCTTCCCGCTGATGGTCGACCGCGAGCGGGCGCTGTTCGGCTCGTGGTACGAGTTCTTCCCGCGCTCGGAAGGCGCCGACGTCTACAGCGACCCGCCGCGGTCGGGAACCTTGCGCACCGCGATGGAGCGGCTGCCCGCGATCGCGGAGATGGACTTCGACGTCGTCTACCTCCCGCCGATCCATCCCATCGGGTGGTCGTTCCGCAAGGGACGCAACAACTCGCTCACCCCGTCCCCCGGCGACCCGGGCTCGCCGTGGGCGATCGGGTCGGACGAGGGCGGGCACGACGCGATCCACCCGGACCTCGGCACGCTCGAGGACTTCGACGCGTTCGTGGGACGCGTCCGCGAGCTGGGCATGGAGGTCGCCCTCGACCTCGCGCTGCAGGCCTCGCCGGACCACCCGTGGGTGCGCGAGCACCCCGAGTGGTTCACGATCCGGGCCGACGGGTCGATCGCGTACGCCGAGAACCCGCCGAAGAAGTACCAGGACATCTACCCGGTCAACTTCGACCGGGACCCGGAGGGGCTGTACGCCGAGGTGCTGCGGGTCCTGCGGCACTGGATGGACCACGGCGTGCGCATCTTCCGCGTGGACAACCCGCACACGAAGCCGGTGCAGTTCTGGGAGCGGCTGCTCGCCGAGGTCCGGGAGACCGACCCCGACGTGCTGTTCCTCGCCGAGGCGTTCACCCGCCCGCCGATGATGCACACCCTCGCGAAGGTGGGGTTCCACCAGTCCTACACGTACTTCACGTGGCGCAACGAGAAGTGGGAGCTGGAGGAGTACCTGCGCGAGCTGTCCGGGCCGGCCGCCGACTACATGCGGCCGAACTTCTTCGTCAACACCCCGGATATCCTGCACGCCTACCTCCAGTACGGTGGCCCGCCCGCCTTCAAGATCCGGGCAGTGCTCGCGGCGCTGTTGTCACCGAGCTGGGGGGTCTACTCCGGGTACGAGCTCTACGAGCACGTCCCGGTGCGGCCGGGCAGCGAGGAGTACTGCGACTCGGAGAAGTACGAGTACCGACCTCGTGACTGGTCCCGCCCCGACTCCCTCGCGCCGTACCTGCGCCTGCTGAACGAGCTCCGTCGGCGACACCCGGCCCTGCAGCGGCTGCGCAACCTGCGCTTCCACGCGTCGGACCAACCGCACGTCATGGCGTTCTCCAAACGCCTGCCCGGCCCGTCGCACGACGGCGTCGGCGACGTCGTGCTCGTGGTCGTCAACCTCGACCCGCACGGCACCCGGGAGGCGACCGTCTCGCTCACCCTGCCCGACCTGGGCGTGGACTGGGACGACCGCATCGCCGTGCACGACGAGGTGACCGACCAGACGTTCGTGTGGGGGCGACACAACTACGTGCGGCTCGACCCCTTCGTGGAGCCGGCGCACGTCCTCGCCGTGCGGCGGATGCAGCCATGACCATGGACGAGCCGGTCGAGAGCGGCGACTTCCTGCCGCGGCGCGAGACACGGGACCCGTACTGGTACAAGCGGGCGGTCTTCTACGAGGTGCTGGTCCGCGGGTTCTACGACAGCAACGCGGACGGGACCGGTGACCTCAAGGGGCTGACCGCGAAGCTGGACTACCTGAGCTGGCTGGGCGTCGACTGCATCTGGCTGCTCCCGATCTACCAGTCGCCGCTGCGCGACGGCGGGTACGACATCAGCGACTTCATGACGGTGCTGCCGGAGTTCGGTGACCTCGGGGACTTCGTCGAGCTGGTCGACGAGGCGCACAAACGCGGGATGCGCGTCATAGCCGACCTGATCATGAACCACACCAGCGACCAGCACCCCTGGTTCCAGGCGTCGCGATCCGACCCCTCCGGGCCCTACGGCGACTTCTACGTGTGGTCGGACACCAAACACCGCTACGAGGACGCCCGCATCATCTTCGTCGACACCGAGACGTCGAACTGGACGTGGGACGACGTGCGAGGCCAGTACTTCTGGCACCGGTTCTTCTCCCACCAGCCGGACCTCAACTACGACAATCCTGCGGTGCAGGAGGCGATGCTCGAGGTCCTGCGGTTCTGGCTGGACCTGGGCATCGACGGGTTCCGGCTCGACGCGGTGCCCTACCTGTACGAGCGCGACGGCACCAACTGCGACAACCTCAAGGAGACGCACGACTACCTCAAGCGGGTGCGAGCCGAGGTGGACCGGCTCTACCCGGACCGGGTGCTGCTCGCCGAGGCCAACCAGTGGCCCGCCGACGTGGTCGAGTACTTCGGCGACTTCGACTCCGGCGGCGACGAGTGCCACATGGCGTTCCACTTCCCGCTGATGCCGCGCATCTTCATGGCCGTGCGCCGCGAGCAGCGCTACCCGATCTCCGAAATCCTCGCGCAGACGCCGCCGATCCCCGCGAACGCGCAGTGGGGAATTTTCCTGCGCAACCACGACGAGCTGACGCTCGAGATGGTGACCGACGAAGAGCGCGACTACATGTACGGCGAGTACGCCAAGGACCCGCGGATGAAGGCGAACATCGGCATCCGCCGGCGCCTCGCCCCGCTGCTGGAGAACTCGCGCGACCAGATGGAGCTGTTCACCGCGCTGCTGCTGTCGCTGCCCGGATCCCCGGTCGTGTATTACGGCGACGAGATCGGGATGGGCGACAACATCTGGCTCGGCGACCGCGACGGGGTCCGCACACCGATGCAGTGGACACCCGACCGCAACGCCGGCTTCTCGACCGCGGACCCGCAACGGCTGTACCTGCCCATCATCATGGACGCCCTCTACGGCTACCAGGCGCTCAACGTCGAGGCCCAGCTGCGCAGCACCACGTCGCTGCTGCACTGGACGCGCAACCTGATCCGGGTGCGCAAGCCGCACCCGACCTTCGGCCTGGGCACCTACTCCGAGCTCGGCGCGTCGAACCCGAGCATCCTCGCGTTCGTCCGCGAGTTCGGCGACGACCGGGT
>DATGDX010000206.1:0-3188 GCA_035310665.1 Mycobacteriales bacterium
CGGTGTGGCGCAGGGTGTGCGGTGTCACGCTCTTGCTCGCCAGCGAGGGACAGCACGCCGCGGCGGTGGCGGTGTGCTTGTCGAGCAGGTCGGCGACGGCGTCGCGGCTGAGTGGGCCACCGAGCCGATTGGGGAAGACCCGGTCTGTTGGTGCCGGCTGCTGTTCGCCCGACCAGTCCTTGAGCAGCGCGGCGACCAGCTTGGTCACCGGAGTGCTGCGCTGTTTGCGGCCTTTGCCGTCGCAGCGGACGTGGGCCCCGAAACCGAGGGTGACGTTGTTCCAGGTCAGCGCGGTCAACTCGGCGACGCGCAGTCCGGTCTGGACGGCGAGCGCGAGCAGCACGTGGTCCCACCGCCCGAGCCAGGTATGGAGGTCGGGGGCGGCGAGCAGCGCGTCGACCTCGTCCCGGGTGAGGTAGGTGACCACGGTGGTGTTCGCCCGCTTGACGGGGATGGCCAGCACCCGCTGGATCGTCGCGGCGTTCTCGGGGCAGCGCAGCGCGGCGTAGTCGAACAGCGAGTGGATCGCGGCCAGCCGCAGGTTACGGGTGCGGACGGCGTTGCCCCGCGCGGTCTCGAGGTGGTCGAGGAACGCGCCGACGAGATCGGCGTCGAGCTGGCCGAGGTCGAGCTCGGGCGGTGGCCAGCCGGTCGCGGGCGTAGCCGAGCAGCAGCCGCCAGGTGTCGCGGCCCGCACCGTATGCGGACTGAGCCCGCGCTGGGCGAGCCGGTCGGTGAAGTAGGCCTGCAGCAGCGGCGCGAGCGCGGTCATGACGCGCCGTCCCGGGAGCGTTCGAGCCGGTCTGCGACCACGCGCATCAGTTGCGGGACAGCTTCGAGATACCAGTAGGTGTTGGTCGGGTTGACGTGTCCGAGGTAGGCCGACAAGGCCGGTAGTCGCCGGTCGACGTCGACGCCAGCGGCGTACCAGTCGGTCAGCGTCGTCACCGCGAACGTGTGCCGCAGGTCATAGAGCCGCGGGACTCGCACTCCGGCCGGCACCGAAATGCCGACATCGACGAGCAAGGCGTGGAAGATGGCACCGACTGCCCGGCGGTCCAGCCGGGTCTCGGCCGCGGAGACGAGGAACGCCGCGTCGGCGGGGTGCGGGCATAGCCGGTCGCGTCGACGGGCGTAGGAACTCAGCGCGGCGACCGTGGTCGGGCCGACTGGCACCTGCCGGCTCTTGCCGAACTTCGAGTCCCGGATGAGCAGCGTGGCAGCGCGCAGGTTCACGTCGGCGCGGTCGAGCCGGCGCGCCTCCCCGGGGCGCAGCCCGGTCGCGCCCAGTAGCCCGATCAACGTCGCGTAGCTGGCCGCCGCCAACGGCGGGGACAGCCGGCGCGCGGCGGCCATCAACGCCCTCACCTCGTCCGCGGTGAAGATGTAGGGCGGGGTGCGGGTGGTGCCGTCGCCGAGCAGGGCGGTCCGCGGGACTTCGGTCGCCGGGTCGAACACTGCGACGTAGCCGGCGAACCGGCGCACCACGGACAGCCGCCGGGCCGCGTCCCGCCGGCTCACCCGCGGTGGCGCGGTCGCCCACGCCAACGCCGCATCGACGGTGATCCTGTCCTCCCCGCGGCGGTCGAGGTAGGCGGCGAAGTCGGTGAGCAGCCGCTCGTGCCGGAGCAGTTGGTAGCCCAGCGCGCGTCGCATCCGCAGGTAGGCGGTCACCTGCTCGGCCAGCCGGCTCACCGTGACCCCTCCGGCCATCCGCGGACCACCAGGTCGAGCGCCGCCCGGTCGACCTTCGCGTAGACGGCGGTGGTCGTGTCGCTGGTGTGCCGCAGCACCTGCCCGACTTCGCGCAGCGACGCGCCGGCGCGCAGCAGGTTCGTCGCGGCGGTGTGCCGCAGCCGGTGCCCACCGACGATCGGCAACCCGGCGCGCCGCGACGCGGTCCGCGACACCATCACCACCGCGTTGCGCGCCATCGGCCCCGGCGGGGCGAGCGCCCGGAGGAACACCGCCCGCTCGCTCGCCGTCCTCGATCGTTCGTGGCGCAGGTAGTCGACCAGCGACTCGCCGACGTCGCCCGGCAGCGGCAGCCGCTCGATTCGGCCACCCTTGCCGTGCACGGTCAACTCCCCGGACCGCCAGGCGATGTCGTCGAGCCGCAGCGCGGCGATCTCGACGGCTCGGAGCCCCAACCGGACCTGCAGCGTCAAGATCGCGACGTCGCGGCGGGCGGCGGTTCCGGTTGCCGCGGCAGCCAGCAGCGCCTGCACTGTGGCCGCGTCTACGCAGCGGGGCAGGCCGGCGAACCGGGCGCCGGCGACGCTCGGCACCGTCACCGCCAGATCCGCGGGCAGCACCCCAGCCGCGAGCAGGTACCGCAGGAACACCCGCAACGAGGACAGCACCGTGCGCGTCGCGCCGACCGACAGCCGGTCCGCCTCCGACAGGACGTACGCCTGCACCTTCGGCGCGCTCAGGCGGGACAAGTGCTCGCCGTCGTGCGCCGCGAGCCAGATCAGGAATCGGCGCACCACGCCGACGGTCGTCTGCACCGTCAACGGCGCCAGCCGCCGCTCGCGCCGCAGGTAGCCGTCGAAGGCCGCCAGCACCGCCGCCTGCGGATCCCCAACCCGCGACGCCGCCGTTCGTGTGAGCAGTCCGGCGTCGCGCAGAAACCGCGTCAGCGGCGACAGCCCGGCGACGGTCACAACCGTCCGGTAGCCCAGCGCCGGACGGGCGTCGACGAACCGGGCCATCATCTCCTCGGTCAGCTCCGGCGGTGCCAGCCCCTCGACCGCCAACCAGCCGCTGAGCTGCGCAAGCAGCCCGGCGTACTTCGCCACCGTCCCGGGCGCGTAGCCCTCCGCCGACAACGCCGTCCGCAGCTCGTCGCGGTACGAGACCAACGGCCGCGCGTCCGGCATCTTCGATCGTGCCGCCATCACCCGCTCCTCCCTGGACCAGAGCCAGAGGACGAGCGTGATCAATGGGCGTAGTTATGCCGGCCGGAGGGGTCGTGGCACTGCATTGGCCTGCACGGACACGGGCCCACCGCACGGAACCCGGGATAACAGCTGACCCGAGATAGGCAGAGGTTGGTCGGGTCGGGGGCTGACGCGGTTGCGCTGATGGCTCCGTTTTCAGCCCCCGCCCATCGAACCGTGCATGCGGTTCTCCCGCACACGGCTCACCGACGTCCTTCACCGGCGGTGTTCGACCGGAGCCCGCCA
>DATGDX010000207.1:0-4640 GCA_035310665.1 Mycobacteriales bacterium
CGGGACGTCGAGGAGTACGTCGACAAGCTGCGGCCCTTCGTCGACGCGGGGTTCACCTCCGTGGCCCTCGTCCAGATCGGCGGGGAGCACCAGGCGCCGTTCATCGACTGGGCGCAGCGGGTGCTGCTGCCTCGCCTGCGAACGATCTAGCCCGTTTGGGTGCTGCACGACCACCCACAGCTGCGGTTTGCGCAACCCGGCGTGGGTCGCCATGAGCCGGTCGGGAAAACGCCTGCGGGCAACCTCCCCGAACACGAGGCGGTCCCCCGGGAAGGACACGGGGCGGTGGGTGATGAGATCGGCAAGGTCACCGCGATCTGGGCGTAGGTGATGACATCGGTGCGCGTGGTCAGCCACCCCGAATCCGAGCAGCCGGAACGAGATGGTTGTGTGGCCTCCCTATGCGCCCGTCTACTCCCGATGGGCCGGCGTTAGGGCCTGCGCAATGGACGATTGCACTTCGGGCGGGATGTAGATGAGTTCCAACTGGATGTTGTCCGGGTCTCGAAAGACCAGCACGCCGCCGTACGACACATCCACGTTCGTTAGTGGTCGCGTGCGTGTGCAGGCCGATGCCGATGTACGTCGTGGGATGCACGAGGTATGCCCACTGGTGTCCTGGACGCCGGCTACTCGCCAGCGAGCAGCTCGATTCCCGACCCGGCTCCGGCGAACGCCTCGGCCGAGGAAACCGCCCCGCACCTCGGGCACACGACGGCGTGGCCGACCACGTCGTCGCGCGACACCGTCGACTGCCACCCGCAGCGCGCGCAGGTCCGCCGGTCGCTCATCTCCTCCACAGCCAGCCGCGACCCGGCCAGCGCCGTGTCAGCGGTGAGCATCTCGAAGGCCTGCTGCAGGGAATCGGCGCAGAACACCGGGCTCGCCCGGACCCGCACCTCCGGCCCGGCCAGCGACGGATCCCGCTGCAGCAGTGCGACGAGCGCGCTCACCGCGTGGTACTCGTGCACGCCGCACCTCCCAGCTCACCCTCCGGTTCGGCCGGGGCCCGCGCCCACCGCTCGACCTGCTCGCGCACCCGCCGGCGCAACGGCTCGACCGCCGCGCCGACCTCGGCGCTCAGCGGCTCCCCGAACGTCGGCGGGATCGCGACCTCGACCGCGAGCACGCGCGTCCGGGCCGGGAAACCGAGACCCAGCCGCGCCGCGACCGCGGCCATCTCAGGAATGCCCGCCTGGTGCAGGCTCGGCGCGGCAACCGGGCCGAGGTCGGCGAGGCCCAGCTCGAGCACTGTCCCGGGTGGGCGGCGACCGGTGCAGATCGAGTCCAGCACCACCGCGTGGTCGTAGCCCTGGAACACCTCGAGCAGCGCCAGTCCCGACGCCGCGCTTTCCACCACGTCCGCGACTCCGTCCAGCTCCGGCGCGAGGGCCCGCGCCGCGAGCACGCCGACGGCGTCGTCCCCGGCGTACTCGTTGCCCAGCCCGAGCACCAGCGTGCGCACTCCTCACCCCCGCCGGATCTCGCGGACCACCGCGCCGCCGGCGTCGCGCACCTCGACGACCAGCGGCATCGTTCCTGGCAGGCTGTGCGTCGCGCAGCCGAAGCACGGGTCGTAGGCGCGGTAGGCCATCTCGACCTGGTTGAGCGCCCCCTCGTCCACCGAGTCCGCTCGGATGAGCGCGCGCGCCGCCTTGTCCACCGACAGCGCGATGCGGGCGGCGTTGTTCTGCGTGGCGACGATGAGGTTCGCGCTCGTGATGAGCTTGCGCTCGTCGGTGCGGTAGTGGTGGAACAGCGTCCCCCGCGGGGCCTCCACCACGCCGATCCCCTCGGTGGGAATGCCGGTCGGGATCGTGCGCACGTCCGGGCCGAGGATCTCGGGGTCGGCGGCGAGCTCCGCCATCCGCTCGGCGGCGTACAGCATCTCGACGAGGCGCGCCCAGTGGTTGGCGAGCGTGTGGTGCACGGGTTTTCCGCCGAGGGTCGCGACGAGCTCCTCGTAGGCCTCCTGCGCCCGCGGCGTCGCCATCCCGTCGGCGGCGTTGATCCGAGCGAGTGGTGCGAGGCTGAACACGCCGCTGTCAGCCCCGTCGGTGAAGCCCCGCCACCCGACGGCCTTGAGGAACGTGAACTTCATGTACGTCCACGGCTCGACGTGCTCGGCGACCTGGTCGAGGTAAGCCGCGGCGGGGAACCGCAGGAACTCCGCGCCCTGCAGGTCGACGACCCGGACCTCGCCGTCGTAGAAGTTGGGCCTGTTGGCGGCGTCGACGAGGCCCATGTAGTACGTGCGGTGGGTGTAGGCCTCGGCGGTGACGAGGTCGACGTACGCCGGGTTGCCCAGCACCGTCGTGCGGAACGCGTCCAGCGCGAACAGCGCGAACGCGACGGCCCGTTCGGCGGCCGCCGCGGCCGCCGACTGCAACTCCCGGGTGAGCCCGCGTGAAATCCCGCCCGGCAGCCCGAAGACGGGGTGGATTGCCTTGCCGGTGACGGCGGCGACGAAGTCCCGCAGCTGTTTGCGTACGCCGATGACCTCCTTGCCGATGTCGAGCCCGACGAGGTCGACGACGCCGAGGATGTTCCGCTTCGCCGCCGCCGCGTCCGGGCCGACGATGAAGTCGGGGCCGCCCAGGAATAAGAAGTGCAGCGCGTGGTCCTCGACCATGAGTGCGCTGTAGATCAGCTCCCGAATCTTCCGGGCGGCCGGCGGCGGCTCGACGGCGTACAGCGCGTCGAGCGTCTTCGCCGACGCCATGTGGTGCGCCATCGGGCACACGCCGCAGATTCGCGACGTGATCTGGGGCATGTCCTCCGAGCGCCGCCCCTGCGCGAACTTCTCGAAGCCGCGTAGCTCCGGGATCTGCAGGTACGCGCGGTCGACCGCGCCGGCCTCGTCGAGGAACATGTGCACCCGCCCGTGCCCCTCCAGTCGGGTGAGCGGGTCGATGACGATCTCGCGCGTGGAAGTCCGCGGGGAAGTCACTGTGCCACCTGCTCCCTGGACGGCTGCACCCCAGATAGCTGGAGCACGCGGCGGTGCAGCAGCGACGCCGGCAGCCCGTAGCGGCGGTAGAAGAGGCCGACCGGGTCGACGATCTCGCGCGTGCGGGCGACGATGGTGTCCTCGTCGTTGGCGTCGAGAATCGACGCGAGCGCCGACAGCGCCTTCGCCCCGTGGTCGAGGACGCTGCTCGTCGGGCCCATCCAGCCGGTGCAGGGCATGTTGCCGGCGGGGCACGCCGACGCGCAGCCGGCGCGAGTGGCCGGGCCGAGGCAGGCGATCCCCTGCGCGAGCAGGCACCGGTCCGGGTCGATCGGCGTCTGGTGCGGGCGTTTGTACTCGTGCACGAGCAGCCGCTCGGGCTTGGACGCCGCGCGTGGGCACTCCGCGCACAGCGCCACGTCCGGCGCGAGGACCGACCCTTTCTCCGGCAGCGTCCCGTGCACCAGCGCCAGCGCGGCAGACTTGATCAGTGTCGGCGGCGGGGGGCAGCCCGGCAGGTAGTAGTGCGCACGTCGGCGTCGAACTCCGGCAGCCGGAGGGTCCCCTCGGGCACCCGGCACTCGGCCCGCGGGACCGTCCCGGCGTCGTTGTCGACGCTCGGCGCCTCCCGGTAGACCGCGTCGAGGATCGCGTCGCGCTCCAGGAGGTTGGCCAGGCCAGGCACCCCGCCGGAGGTCGCGCAGCTGCCGAACGCGACCACCGCAGCGGCCTTGCGCCGCAACAGCTCGACCATCTCCGCCTGCTCCGAGGTCCGGACCGCGCCGTTGAGGAACGCGGCGGCAAGCTCCCCGTCGGCAAGCGCCTCGACGTCGGTGCGCTTGAAGTCCAGCGCGACCGGCCAGAAGACGACGTCGACGAGCTCGACCAGCGCGAGCAGGTCCACGCCGAGGTCGACGACCGCTTCCTCGCAGCCGCCGCAGGAGGCGGACCAGTAAAACCCAATCTTCGTCTTGGTCGTGGCGGTCATGGCGTCTCCCGTCCGGCGAGCACCGGCGTGCCCCGCTCCGGCCGCTCCGACCGCTGGGGCCGCTCCGGCCGCCCCAGCCGCAGCGGCCCCAGCGCGCGCAGCTGCTCCGTCATCTCGTTGCAGACCCGCTGGACCTTCTCGCCCTCCGACGCCGAGATCCACTCCACGCGGACCCGCTCGTCCTCGATGCCGAGGTCGCGCAGGACGCCGCGCAACAGCTCGACCCGGCGCCGGGTCTTGTAGTTGCCCTCCTGGTAGCGGCAGTCGCCCGGGTGGCAGCCGCCGATGAGCACCCCGTCCGCGCCGTAGCTCAGCGCGGCGAGCACGAACTGCGGATCGACCCGGCCGGAGCACATGAGCCGGACGATCCGGACGTTCGGTGCGTACGGAAGCCGGGAGATCCCCGCCAGGTCCGCCGCGGTGTAGGTGCACCAGGTGCAGAAGAAGGCGACGATGCGCGGTTCGTCCGTCGTGTCAGGCACCTTCGAGCACCCCCTTCAGCTCGGCGAGGATCTGCTCGTCGGTGAACAGGTGCTGCTGGCGCGCCCCGGAGGGGCAGGCCGCGACGCAGACGCCGCACCCCTTGCACAGCACCTCGTTGACGACGGCGGTGTTGGTGTCGGCGTCGAACGACAGCGCGCCGAACGGGCACAGGCCGATGCAGACGTGGCAGCCCGAGCACGCCGAGACGTCGACGTACGC
>DATGDX010000208.1:0-6251 GCA_035310665.1 Mycobacteriales bacterium
GGGCGAGGGAGGTGTCACGCCATGGGTGGCGTGCGTCGCTTCGAGGAGCTGGGCCTCGGTGACGTCGGTGTCGCCGGAGGCAAGGGGGCCAATCTCGGGGAGCTGACCCGAGCCGGGCTGCCGGTGCCGCCCGGGTTCGTCGTGACCGCCGACGTGTTCCAGGCCGCTCTGAGCGAGGCCGGGGTGCGCGAGGACGTGGCGCGCATCGCCGCGGGCGCGGACGCGGACAACCCCGGGGAGCTCGCCGACGCGGCCGAGCGACTGCGCCTGCTGGTCACGAAGGCTGCGGTGCCGGAGCAGACGCGGGCAGGGGTGCTCGCGGCGTACGCCGACCTCGGCGAGAACGTGCCGGTCGCCGTCCGCTCGTCGGCGACCGCGGAAGACCTGGCCGGAACCTCGTTCGCCGGCATGCACGAGTCGTTCACGAACGTCGTCGGCGCCCAGGCCGTCTTGGACGCCGTCGTCAAGTGCTGGGCATCGGCGTTCAGCCCGCGCGCATTGGCCTACCGCCGCGCCCACGGGATGACCGCCGACGCGGCCGTCGCGGTCGTGGTCCAACGGATGGTGGACGCGCAGCGCTCCGGAGTGATGTTCACGGCGGAGCCGGCGACGGGGGACACGAGCCGGATCGTCATCGAGGCGGCGTACGGCCTGGGCGAGGTCGTGGTCGGCGGGCAGGTGGAACCCGACACCTACGTGCTCGCCAAGGACGGTCCGCGGCTGCTGCGGGTGCACGTCGGTCACAAGACCGCCCAGGTGGTGCGGGATCCCGCGGGCGGGAACCGGCGGATCCCGGTGCCCGCGGGCGACGTCGACCGTCGCGTGCTCGACGACGACGAGGTGCTCGCGCTCGCCGGGCTCGGGCTACGGGTGGAGGAGCTCTACCACGCGCCACAGGACATCGAGTGGACGCTGGCCGACGGTGCGGTGAGCCTGGTGCAGTCCCGGCCGATCACGACGCTGGCCGCGTCCGCGCCCGACCGGCGGAGCGCAACCGCGCCGCTGGTGGCGGGGCTCGGCGCGGCTCCGGGCGTCGCGAGCGGGCCGGTGCGGGTGCTGCACGGCCCTGACGAGGGGGAGCGACTCCGGGCGGGTGACGTGCTCGTCGCCCCGATGACCAACCCGGACTGGGTTCCGACGATCCGCCGTGCCGCGGGGCTCGTCACCGACGGCGGCGGCATGACGTGCCACGCGGCGATCGTCGCGCGGGAGCTGCGGGTGCCGTGCGTCGTCGGGGCCCGCACGGCGACGAGCGTCCTGCGCGACGGGGAGACGGTCACCGTCGACGGCGGCGCCGGGGTCGTGCTCGCCGGCGCCGCGCAGCCGCAGTCGCAGCGGGCCCGGGCGGAACCCGTGGCGCCGCCCGCGTCTGCCTCGGCCGCCGAACTGCTGGCCACCCGCCTGTACGTCAACCTGGCTATGCCCGAGCACGCCGCCGAGGTCGCGGCGCAGCCGGTCGACGGGGTCGGTCTGCTCCGCGCCGAGTTCATGCTCACGGAGGCGCTCGGCGGGGTGCATCCGCGGGCGCTGCTGGACCGCGGCGGCCGGGACGAGTTCGTCCGGCGCATGACCGAGTCGCTGCTGCGGATCACCCGGCCGTTCGCGCCGCGACCGGTGGTCTACCGCAGCATCGACTTCCGGACCAACGAGTTCCGGGGACTTCAGGGCGGGGCGGCGTACGAACCGACCGAGGACAACCCGATGATCGGCTACCGGGGCTGCTTCCGGTACGTCCGCGAGCCCGACCTGTTCGCCCTCGAGCTCGAGGTGCTGGCCCGCGTGCGGGAGCAGACGCCCAACCTGCACCTCATGATCCCGTTCGTGCGGACGAGATGGGAGCTGGAGGCCTGCCTGGACGCGGTCGACCACTCGCCGCTCGGCAGCGACCGGCACCTGCTGCGCTGGGTGATGGCCGAGGTCCCCTCGGTGGCCCACTACGTGCGGGAGTACGCCGCGCTGGGCATCGACGGGGTGTCGATCGGCTCGAACGACCTCACCCAGCTCGTGCTCGGGGTGGACCGCGACTCGGAGGTGTGCGCGGACCTGTTCGACGAGTCGGATCCGGCGGTGCTCGACGCGATCGCACGGATCATCACGGCGGCCCGGGAGGCCGGGATCACCTCCTCGCTGTGCGGGCAGGCGCCGAGCAACCGGCCGGAGTTCGCCGAACACCTGGTCCGCCTCGGCATCACGTCCATCTCGGTCACGCCGGAGGCAGTGGAGGCCACCCGCCGGGTGGTGGCCGCGGCGGAACGGCGGCTGCTCGTCGAGGCGGCGCGCGCCCGCCCGGGATGACTCTCCCGCCGCGCGACGCCGAACGGGGGGATCGGCCGCCCCAGGACTTCGTCGGCACGGCTGCGGAGCATGTCCACGCCCGGGTTCCGATCGTCGCGCCGGACGTCACTGCGAGCGTGGTCCGCGCGCACCTCGCCGGGCGCGTTCTTCCCGTTCACGCTGCTGTACGGCGACCCGGCGGTCGGGCTGACCGCCTCACTCGCCCTGTTCGCCGCCTCCTCGGTCGCGACCGTGGTCGCCATGACGCTGCCGTTGCTGTTGTCCCGGCTGGGACACGACCCGGCGTTCGGGTCCGGCCCGCTGGCCACCGTGGTGCAGGACCTGCTGTCGATCATGGTGTACTTCGGCTTCGCGCTGTGGCTCGTGGACTGACCGCCTCGACCACGCGGGGTCCGACCGCTACGCCGACCGCGTCAGGTCCGCCATCTCCCCGCGCACCTGCCGGGTCACCTTGCGCTCGGCGACGAAGGACAGGAACGGCACGGTGCCGGCGAGCATCACCAGCAAGGTCCGCAGCATCGGCCAGCGGGCCTTGACGGCGAGGTCGAGCACCGTCACGAGGTACACCATGTAAAGGAACCCGTGGATCGGGCCGACGACGGCGACCAATGCGTCGTTGCCCCCGACGTACTTCAGCGGCATGGCGACGAGGACGAGCAGGAGCAGCCACACGCCGACGACGTAGGCGAGCACCCGGTAGCGGGTCAGCGCCTTCACGGGCGTCCGGTCCGGTCCGCGCGGGCGTTGAGGGAGGCGAGGAGCCGGTTGTACGCCGCCACCTCGGCGTCGTCGTCGTCGGGCCAGGCGTTGCGCACCGGCGGGTGGTATCTGGGGATCGGCCGTTCGGCGGTCGCGTCGGCCCCCGCGTCACGCGCGACCGTCTCGCCGGAACCGGTCGCCTCCGCACGCAGCATGCGCCACCACATGAACACCGCGAACCCGGCGAAGACCCACCACTGGATCCCGTAGGCGAGGTTGCGCAGCGTCCCGTTCGGCCCGCTGCCCGCGTCCCACTGCCACACGCCGAGCCACGCGAACCCCGCCACGCACCCGACGGTCAGGGCGTGCAGCGCCAGCCAGCGGGGAGACAGCAGCAGCCGGCGCATGGCCACGAGCCTACCTCGCCCTGCTTGTGCCGATCTCCGAGTGCCTGTCGATCTCCCGACCGCGCCCGACCGTCTCCTGGCGCTTGCGGAGGGGCGGTGACCGGCCGGACGGGCTGGGCAGGCTGTGTCGGTGCGCCTCGCCACGTGGAACGTCAACTCGGTCACCGCCCGCCTGCCGCGACTGGTCGCCTGGCTCGAGGCGACCCAGCCGGACGTCGTGTGCCTGCAGGAGACGAAGTGCGCGGGGGACGCCTTCCCGGCCGGGCACGTCGAGCCGCTGGGGTACACCGTCGCCGCCCACGGGGACGGCCGATGGAACGGGGTCGCGCTGCTGTCCCGGATCGGGCTGGCCGAGGTCCGCAGAGGGCTCCCGGACGAGCCGGGGCTGCCGGACCCGGAAGCGCGGGCGATCGCCGCGACGTGCGCGGGGCTGCGGGTCTGGTCGGTCTACGTCCTCAACGGGCGGACCCCGGACAGCCCGCACTACGCCTTCAAGCTGTCGTGGCTGGCGGCGCTGCGGAACGCCGTCGCCGGCGAGCTCGACGCGCAGCGGCCGTTCGTGGTCTGCGGTGACTTCAACGTCGCCCCCACCGACGACGACGTGTGGGACCGTGCCGCGTTCGAGGGCGCCACCCACGTCACACCGCCGGAGCGCGCGGCGCTCGCCGAGCTGCACCGTCTCGGGCTCGCCGACGTGCTGCCGCGCGCGCTGAAGGGCCCGCGCCCGTTCACGTACTGGGACTACCGCGCGGGGATGTTCCCGAAGGACATGGGAATGCGCATCGACCTGGTCCTCGGCAACGCGCCGTTCACCGCCGGCGTGCGGGACGCGTACGTCGACCGCGAGGCGCGCAAGGGAAAGGGCCCGTCGGACCATGCTCCGATCGTCGTCGACCTCGAGGTGTGACCAGTTGTGACGAACGCCGCGGGAAGGGCGTGATGGTCGGAGCTAGTTTAATGCCGGGCGCCGTCCGCCCGCGATCCGTCGCCCCGGGCCGGTGCGGCGGGCACCGGAGCGGCGTCGGTCCGGGAGAGGTTCTCGCCGGTCTTCGGGTCGAACAGGTGCATCCGCGACGGGTCGAGCCACAGGTCGACCTCGGACCCGTCATGGACGTCGCTCGCCGCGTCCAGAGAGACGATCAGCTGCGTGCGCAGCTGCTCGCTGTCCAGCTCTCGCTGCAGCTCGGCCAGCTGGGCGCGGATGTCGGGGGGCGCGTCGTAGGGGACGTAGGCGTACTGCTCGCTGCCCAGCCACTCCGTGACGTCCACCTTCACCTGGAAGATCACGCCCTGGTCCCGCTTGCGCTCGTCGACGAGCCTCGCGTCCTCGAAGTGCTCGGGGCGGATCCCGGCGATGAGCAGCGAGCGCCCGGTGACCCGCTCGGCGATCTCGCTGCGCAACGGGCAGGACAGGAACGGCAGCGTGAGCCGGTCGCCGTCGACCGTGCACGGCAGGAAGTTCATCGGCGGCGATCCGATGAACCCGGCGACGAACAGGTTGGTCGGCTGCTCGTAGAGCTCGCGCGGCGTGGCGGCCTGCTGCAGCACGCCCTTGCGGAGCACCGCCACCCGGTCGCCGAGCGTCATGGCCTCGGTCTGGTCGTGCGTGACGTACACGGTCGTCGTGCCGAGTCGCCGCTGCATCCGCGAGATCTCGGTGCGCATCTGCCCGCGCAGCTTCGCGTCGAGATTCGACAGCGGCTCGTCGAAGAGGAACGCGTCGGCCTGCCGCACGATGGCGCGGCCCATCGCGACCCGCTGGCGCTGCCCACCCGACAGCTGGCTCGGCTTGCGCTCCAGGTGCTCGGTCAGCTCGAGCGTCCGCGCCGCGTCCTCGACGCGTCGCCGGACCTCGTCGTTGGGCACCCGCTTGAGCCGCAGCGGGAAGGCGATGTTCTCGAAGACGCTCAGGTGCGGGTAGAGCGCGTAGTTCTGGAACACCATCGACAGGTTCCGGTCCCGCGGGGCCTTCTCGTTGACCCGCGCGCCGCCGATGAACAGGTCGCCCGAGCTGATGTCCTCGAGACCGACGATCATCCGGAGCAGCGTGGACTTCCCGCAGCCGGACGGGCCGACGAGGATCATGAACTCGCCGTCCGTGATGTCGAGGGTGACGTCGTCCACCGCGTGGTAGCCGTCGCCGTAGACCTTGGAAACGTTCCGGATGCTGATCTCAGCCATTCGGTCGATGCTCCTTCGGCAGTCCGCCGTCGCGGCCTAACCCTTGACGGCGCCGGACGTCAGTCCGGCCACGATACGGCGCTGGAACAGCAGGACGATCAGGATCACCGGGATCGTCACCACGACGGAGGCGGCGGAGATGGGCCCGATCGGTGACTGGAACTGCGACTCGCCGACGAACGTCAGCAACGTCGGCGGGGCCGTCCTCGACTGCGCGGTCGACGTCAGCGAGATCCCGAACGCCAGGTCGTTCCAGCAGGCGAAGAACGCGATGATTGCTGCGGTGAACACGCCGGGTGCCGCCAACGGGATGATGACCTTGCGGAAGGCCTGCCAGGCCGTCGCGCCGTCGACCTGGGCCGCCTGCTCCATCTCCCACGGGATCTCCCGGAAGAAGGCCGACAGCGTGTAGATGGACAACGGCAGCGAGAACGACACGAGCGGAATGATCAATCCGGGCCAGGTATCGAAGAGTCCCAGGGTCCGCCACATGTTGAACAAGGGTCCGACGAGCGAGACGACCGGGAACATGGCGATCGCCAGCGCTACGGAGAGGATCAACCTCTTGCCCGGGAAGTCGAGCCGCGCGATCGCGTAGGCCGTGAACGTCGCGAGGACGACGCTGATGAGCGTCGCGATCCCGCTTATCCCAACGGAGTTACGCAGCGC
>DATGDX010000209.1:0-1980 GCA_035310665.1 Mycobacteriales bacterium
AGCACGCGCCCTTGCGCGGGCTGCGGTGCTTGCCGCGGGAGAGAACGGGGAGGTGGGCGGGCACCGGGGTGTCGATGCTCGGCATGGAGGCCCCCACGCGATCGGCCGGCCGGGTCGTCCCCAGTCTGCGCCGCCGCCGGCGCCCGTGCCACCGCCCACCCCACGTGCCGCGGTCGCACTAGGTGAGCACGACTCCGGCCCCGCCGCGCCGGTCGTCGCCGACCGCCTCCAGCTCCCCGTCCGCGTGCCGGACGGTCGCGTTCGCGCCGCCGAAGTACAGGTCCCGGCCCGGCCACACGTGCAGCGGGCGGGCGCGAGCGAGCCGGGCGAGGACGTCGGCGCCCAGGGCCGGCTCCGCCTGCAGGGTGGCGCGGTCCCAGTGCAGCCGGGGGGCGCAGAGCGCCTCCGCCAGCGGCAGTCGCCGGTCCACGAGCGCGGCGACGAGGCAGAGGAGGGTGCTCCGGATCCTTTCGCTGCCGCCGCTGCCGAGCGCGACCGACCGCCCGTCGTCGCCGTCGACGATCGTCGGCGCCATCATCGACCCGATCCTGACGCCCGCGAGCGCGGTGTGCAAGCCGCCGAGGTGCAGGTCCGTCTCTCCCATGACGTTGTTCAGCTGCACCCCGGTGCCTGGCACGAACACCCCCGCGCAGCTGCCGTTCGACGTCGTCATCGCCGCGACGTTCCCCTCGGCGTCCACGACGCTGATGTGCGTGGTCCCGACCACGGACGCGGGGCCGGTGATGTGCCGTTCGGATATCCGGACGAGGACGTCGGCGAGCCGGGCGTAGGCCTCGGGGGAGTCGTCGAGCAGCGGGTGCCGGTCGAGGTCAGCGAGACCGTCCGCGACGATTCCGCCGCCGAACGATGGGGGCGGGTTCGTGGTGAGCCGCGCGCACCGGTAGGTGATCCGCAGCGGTTCCCGCTCCACCACCTGGTACCCTGCCAGGTCGGCCGCGCTCACCTGCCCGCCGGCGTCGGTCATCGCCCGCTCCATCGCGGCGGCGAGCTCGGGGTCGGCGAAGCCGCGCACCCGCCCGTCCGCGACTTGGTCGAGAAGGGCGGCGAGGTGCTCGTTGCGTACGACGTCACCGGCACGCACGAGCCGTCCCCGGGGCGCGAACACCTCGCGTCCCTCGGGGGTGAGCGTCACGATGCCCTCGAGCAGCCCCAGCACGACCGCTTGGGCGGGGGCCAGCACGACACCGTCGGCGGCGAGCCGCTGGGCGGGTGCGACGACGTGGCGCAGCGGGAGCCGCCCGAACTTGCGGTGCACGTGGAGGTAGCCGTTCAGGCACCCGGGCACCGCGACCGAGCCCCACCCGGCGTGGAACACCTGGTCGGCGCCGGAGAACCGGACGGTCACCGCGGTCAGCGGGGGCGGGCCGGGCCCTTCATCCCGGCCGCGCCCCGGCGCGTCCACGAAGAAGTCGACGAGGGTTTCGGCACCCTGCGCGGTCCGGGCGAGCAGGAAACCGCCACCGCCCAGGCTGGACAGCCCCGGCTCGGCCACGGCGGCCGCGAACCCCGCCGCCACCGCCGCGTCGAACGCGTTCCCGCCGGCACGCAGCACCTGTACGGCGGCGCCGGCCGTGTCGGGGTTGCCGGCCGCCACCGCTCCGCCCCGTCGGTGCATCGGTGTTGCCACCCTCCTCAGCCGGCTCCCCTGGTCGCCGATCCGTGGGCATTGCGGCCGACCCGTTCCACGCGCCGTTTGTACCGCACCGGCACGATCGCCCGCATCTTCCCCACCCGGCGCGACCCTGCGGCCGGCCCCGCGGACCTGGGTTCGCGGTGACATCCGGCGTACTGTTCGGCGTCGCTCCTCCCCCGCACCCGCATCCGACCAGGGAGCGTTCGCATGAAGATCGGAGTCCTCGGCACCGGCATGGTCGGTCATGCCCTCGCCACCCGCTTCGTCGAGCTGGGCCACGAGGTGGTCATGGGGTCGCGCGACGCGGCGAACCCGAAGGCCGTCGA
>DATGDX010000210.1:0-7839 GCA_035310665.1 Mycobacteriales bacterium
AGCAGGTACGCGCCCGAGACGGCGTCGACGCCGTTGAACATGAGGACCTCGGCCATGTCGGGTCCACCACCTCGCGAGGTGCCCACGTCGCGAGGGAACGACGACCGTCGTGCTCACCCGCGCCAGCCCGCTCCATTGCGGAGCACGCCGGGTGGCACGTCGCCATCGCGATCGCGAACGCTGCTTCTCCCTTGCGTCGAGACTGCAGGGAGCGCGCTGCACGAGGATCGACCGCGCCGTGGACTACGGACGCGGGCGTCCTCGGGCCGTCAAGCCAGGATCATGGGCCGGAGACTCCCGGCGTACGGCCGAATTCTCACAGGTACCGGCGGCCGTCGGCATAGCCCGTGGGGGCAGTTATGGGTGCCGAAACGACGTGTCCGCGTGCTAGCCCCAAACCCCGGCGGTGGCCTGCGCGTTCCGTTTGTCCCCGGCAAGCCGGATCAGACGGTCCCGTTCCGATTCGGGTTAGATGCGTCTACCGACGCTGGAGTTGACCGCCGCCGGCCGCGCGTGGCGGCAACGAGGGCGCGTCGGCCAGCCAGAGCCGGACGAGGTCGCGCCCGAGGAGTTCGGACAGGTGGGTCACGTCGTCGCGGAAGTGGTCGGCCAGCCACGTGCGGTCCGCCGCCTTTGGCGGCGCCGGGTCACGGTCCGGGTCGTGGCCGTCCTGCAGGACCATGCGCCGCAGACCGAGCCGCTTGCCCAGCTCGACCCCGCCGTGCCAGCCGCGGGCGTGCAGCCAGCGCGAGACGCGGAAGGCGACCCGGGCGAGTCCGAGGGAACGGGGGCTCTGGTGCTGGTTGGTCCGGGTGGCCGTGTGCGGCCCGATGAAGTCGCGGCTCACCCCGAGGATCTCGTACACCCGGCGCAGGTACGCCGCCGAGTCGCGCTTGGCGTCGTCGAGGACGAGGAAGTGCAACTGCTCGGCCGGGAAGCGGGCCAGCCACGGCTGCAGGCAGCGGAAGAACTCGCCGTCGGTGAGGATCTGGGGCGCCAGCTCGCAGGCGGTCCGGAAGTCGCAGTCGCGCGGGAGGTCCCCCTTGCGCCACAGGTGCAGGTAGTGCGACCAGGCGCGCTCGACGGGGTTGCGCAGGCACACGAGCAGCGTCGCCGCGGGGAGCACGTCGGCAAGCCGTTGGGCGGCGAGCGGGTTCGCCAGGTAGGTCGGCGTGACATCGCCGATCGGATGATCGCCGGTGCAGCCGCGGAAGTAGTGATCGCCGGTGCAGCCGCGGAAGTAGTGCGCGTACCACTCCAGGCCCCGGTCGAAGTACCGGTCGAAGAAGAAGATCTCGTGGACGTCGGGGGTGACGTCGATCTCGGGGTGCTCCCGCAGGCACTCGTTGAGCCAGTGGGTGCCGCATTTCGGGCCGCCGATGACGACGAAGTCGGGCAGGAGCAACCGCCGGCCCGTCCCGGGCATCGTCACGGCCATGCCGGCCGCCACGATCGATCGTCGGTCCGCGTGTCGGCAGCGGACGGCCCTCGTCGCCTGGGTGTGGCGACAGGGCCGGGACAGGAACACCCACTCTTGCTCCCCCCGGGGTCAACGGGTTGTGCCCTGGTGGATCGGAAAGCGCGTCGGTTGATACACGGAGGGCGACAAATCGGAGTACGCATCCACCACAGCGTGACATCGACGTCGACGGCGCGGCGCCGCCTGTGCTTGCATCCCGGTGCCCCCGTCGGTTTCCGGAGGTGGACGTGGCCGGGCGCAACGCCGCGGACCTGCTCGTCCCGGTCACGCTCGTCGTCGGCGACGAGGAGCTGCTGGTCAGCCGGGCCGTCGGCGAGGTCGTCGGGGCGGCCGGCGCGGCGGACCCCGCCGCGGATGTCCGTGACGTCGACGCGAGCACGCTCGAGCCGGGGCTGCTGCTGGAGTTGACCAGCCCGTCGCTGTTCGCGCAGCGGCGCGTCCTCGTGCTGCGCGGCGCCGAGGCCCTGGGCAAGGACGCCGGCGCTGAGCTCGCGACGTACGCCGCCACCCCGGCCCCGGACGTGCACGTGGTGGTGACCCACCCCGGTGGCGCCAGGGGCAGGGCCCTCCTCGACGCCCTCACCAAGGCCGGCGCGCGTCGGGTCGCGTGCACGCGGCTGACCCGGGCGGGCGACCGCGAGCAGTTCGTCCGCGCGGAGTTCCGCGCCGCCCGCCGCCGCGTCACCGACGACGGCGTCCGCGCCCTGCTCGACGCCGTCGGGTCCGATCTGCGCGCGGTGGCGAACGCGTGCGCGCAACTGGTCGCGGACACCGAGGGGACGGTCGACGCCGAGACCGTCTTCCGCTACCACTCAGGACGCGCCGAGGTCAGCGGGTTCGAGATCGCCGACCGGGCGGTCGAGGGGCGGACGGGGCAGGCGTTGGAGCTGCTGCGCCGGGCGCTGGCCACGGGGGCGCCGGAGGTGTTGCTGAACGCGGCGCTGGCCGGGTCCCTGCGGAACCTCGCCAAGCTGGGTGACGCGCCGCGGGGGCTCAGCGAGAGCGACCTGGCGCGCCACGTCGGTGCGCCCCCCTGGAAGGTGCGGCACCTGCGCGCGCAGCTGCGCGGGTGGACACCGGACGGTCTGGCGGCCGCGATCCGCGCGGTGGCCGACGCCGACCTTGCGATCAAGGGGGGAGCGGCGAGCGCGGCCTACGCCCTCGAGCAAGCGGTGCTCGCGATCGGGGCCGCACGCAGCGGCGGGCGGCCAGGGGAGGCGTGACCGAACGCGGCTGCGCGAAGGAGCCGTGACGAAGGACGACGAACGGAGCGGTGACGGAAGCAGGCGCCGCTCAGCGGCCGCTCGGCTCCAGGTGCGCCGCACGCTTGGCCATCGCCGACTTCTTGTTCGCCGCCTGATTCGGGTGGATGACTCCCTTGCTCGCCGCCTTGTCGAGCAGCCGAGACGCCGAGCGGAACGCCGGGACCGCGGCGTCGACGTCCCCGGCGTCGGCAGCCTCGCGGAACTTCCGGATCGCGGTTTTCACGGACGACTTCACGGACTTGTTGCGCATCCGGCGGGCCTCGTTCTGCCGGTTGCGCTTGATCTGGGACTTGATGTTCGCCACGCGTCGCGCCTCGGGTGCGGTGGGAGGGGAGGGTCGGCCACGAGGATACCGGGCGGTGGAGCGAGGGTGGACGAGCCACCGGCCGTGCGCCGCGCGTGCGACGATGGTCGATCGTGCCCCCCGATCCGGCTCGCATCCGCAACTTCTGCATCATCGCGCACATCGACCACGGGAAGTCGACGCTGGCCGACCGCATGCTCGAGGTCACGGGGGTGGTCGAGGCGCGGCAGATGCGCGCGCAGTACCTCGATCGGATGGACATCGAACGCGAACGCGGCATCACCATCAAGGCGCAGAACGTGCGGCTGCCCTGGACCGCGGACGACGGCGTCGACTACGTGCTGCACCTCATCGACACCCCCGGGCACGTCGACTTCTCCTACGAGGTGTCCCGCTCGCTCGCGGCCTGCGAAGGCGCGGTGCTGCTCGTCGACGCCGCGCAGGGGATCGAGGCCCAGACGTTGGCGAACCTCTACCTCGCGCTGGAGAACGAGCTGCACGTCATCCCGGTCCTCAACAAGATCGACCTACCCGCTGCGCAGCCCGCGCGGTACGCCGCCGAGATCGCGCACATCATCGGCTGCGATCCCGAGGACGTGCTGCGGGTGTCCGCGAAGACCGGCGAGGGTGTTCCCGGCCTGCTCAACACGATCGTGCGCGACGTCCCCGCGCCCGCCGGCGACCCGGACGCCCCGACCCGCGCGTTGATCTTCGACTCGGTGTACGACGCGTACCGCGGCGTCATCACCTACGTCCGCGTCGTCGACGGGCAGCTCACGACGGGGGAGCGCGGGCTCATGATGTCCACCCGGGCGAACCACGAGATCCTCGAACTCGGAGTGATCTCTCCGGATCCGCGTCCGGCGCCCTCGCTCGGCGTCGGCGAGGTCGGCTACGTGATCCCCGGCGTGAAGAACGTCCGGCAGGCCAAGGTGGGGGACACGCTCACGACCGCTGCACGGCCGGCTGGCGAGCCGCTGCCCGGCTACCGCGAGGCCAAGCCGATGGTCTACGCGGGGCTCTACCCCGTCGAGGGCGACGACTACCCCGAGCTGCGCGACGCCCTCGACAAGCTCCAGCTCAACGACGCGGCGCTGACGTACGAGCCGGAGACGTCGGCGGCCCTCGGGTTCGGCTTCCGCTGCGGGTTCCTCGGCCTGCTCCACATGGAGATCGTGCGGGAGCGGCTCGAGCGGGAGTTCGACCTCGCGCTGATCTCGACCGCGCCGAACGTCGTCTACACGGTGACGATGGAGGACGCTGCCGAGCACGTGGTGACCAACCCGAGCGACTGGCCCACGGGGAAGATCGCCCAGGTGTCGGAGCCGGTGGTCCACGCGATGATCCTCGCCCCGTCCGACTACATCGGCGCGGTCATGGAGCTGTGCCAGTCGCGCCGCGGAGCCTTGGAGGGCATGGACTACCTGTCCGAGTCGCGGGTCGAGCTGCGCTACCGGCTGCCGCTCGCCGAGATTATCTTTGACTTCTTCGACCAGCTGAAGTCACGGACCCGGGGCTACGCGTCGCTGGACTACGAGCCGGCGGGCGACCAGCCGAGCGATCTCGTCAAGGTCGACATCCTGCTGCAGGGCGAGCCGGTCGACGCGTTCAGCGCGATCGTGCACAAGGACAAGGCCTACGCCTACGGCGTGGCGATGACGCGGAAACTGCGCGAGCTGATCCCCCGGCAGCAGTTCGAGGTGCCGATTCAGGCGGCGATCGGCTCGCGCATCATCGCCCGGGAGAACATCCGGGCGATCCGCAAGGACGTGCTGGCCAAGTGCTACGGCGGCGACATCACCCGCAAGCGCAAGCTGCTGGAGAAGCAGCGGGAGGGCAAGCGGCGGATGAAGATGGTCGGCCGGGTCGAGGTGCCCCAAGAGGCGTTCGTCGCCGCGCTGCAGACGACGCCGAAGTCGTGAGCCGGGTCCAGGTGCCGCGCTGGGGACGACGCCCCGGAGGTGTCGGTGGCCTCCGGCACCCCGGCTGGCATGCGATCGAGGGGGGAGCATGGCAACCGTGACCGGCGCGACGACCCGTAGTGGGCTCCCGTTCGGGCGGCCGCTCACGGTCGACGACCTCGATGCCTGGCTCGGCGAGGGCGACGGGCCGGATGACGGCCGCCGCTACGAGCTCGTCGACGGGACGCTGCTGGTGACCCCCGCGCCGGGTTGGCCGCACCAGGAGGTCGTCGGGACTCTCTACGCTCTAGTTGCGCGCGGCGTGCCCGCCGGGTCTGCGGGTGCTGATCTCGCCGTTCGCGGTCCGGTTCGCGGGCGACACCGAGCTGCAGCCCGACGTCCTCGTCGCCCGGTTCGCCGACCTCACCGCGACGTCGCTGCTGGTTGCGCCGCTGCTCGCCGTCGAGGTGGCATCGGCGAGCACCCGGCTTGTCGATCGCACGCTCAAGGCCGCGGCCTACGCGCGGCACGGGGTGACGGCGTACTGGATCGTCGACCCGAACCCGCAGCGCCCGGTGGTCACCGTGCATGAGTTGCAGGGCGGGGAGTACGTCGAGGTGGCGGCGGCGATCGCCGACGACCGGCTCGCGGTCACAGCCCCGTTCCCGGTGACGTTCACGCCCGCCGAGTTGGTGGCCGGGCTGCGCCCGGACTGACTCAGCGACACTGCAGCCGTGCCCTCCACGCTGCCGGCCGGTGACCCGGCGCCCGCCGACGGCGCGCTCCCGCCGCCGGCCGGCGCGACGAGCGGTCACGCGCGGCCTTTCGGCGTCTACGTGCACGTCCCGTTCTGCGCCACGCGCTGCGGCTACTGCGACTTCAACACCTACACCCCCGGGGAGCTCGGCTCGGGGGTGAGCGCGGCCGGCTACGTGGACGCCGCGATCGCCGAGGTTCGGCTCGCCCGGCGGGTGCTGGGCACGCGGGACCTGCCGGTCGCCACGGTGTTCGTCGGGGGCGGCACCCCGACGCTGCTCGACCCCGGCGACCTCGCCCGGCTGCTGCGGGTGATCGACGCCGAGTTCGGTCTCGTGCCGGGCGCCGAGGTGACGGCCGAGGCGAACCCGGACACCGTCGACCCGGAAGGGCTGGGCGCGCTGCGGGCCGCCGGGTTCACCCGGCTGAGCGTCGGGATGCAGAGCGTCCGGCCGCACGTGCTCGGGGTCCTCGAGCGCACGCACGGGCCGGATCGGGCCCAGGCCGCGGTCGCCGCCGCGCGTGAGGCGGGCTTCGCGCACGTGAACCTCGATCTGATCTACGGAACGCCGGGGGAGGAGGACGGCGACTGGCAGGCCTCGCTGGACGCCGCGGTTGCCTGCGGCGTCGACCACGTCTCGGCGTACGCCCTCATCGTCGAGGAGGGGACCCGGCTGGCCGCGCGCATCCGCCGCGGCGAGGTGCCCGCACCGGACGACGACGTGCTCGCCGACCGGTACGTCCAGGCCGACGAGACGCTCAGCCGGGCCGGCTTCGGGTGGTACGAGGTGTCGAACTGGGCCCGCTCCGGCGCGGCGCGGTGCCGCCACAACCTCGGGTACTGGGGCGACGGGAACTGGTGGGGCGTCGGGCCCGGGGCGCACAGCCACGTCGCCGGCGTGCGGTGGTGGAACGTCAAACACCCCGCGGCGTACGTCGCGCGGCTCGTGGCCGGTGTGTCGCCCGCGGCGGCGAGGGAGGTCCTGACCGACGAGGAACGGCGGCTCGAGCGGGTGCTGCTCGGGGTCCGGCTCGCCGGCGGGCACCCGGTCGACGACCTCACGGCGGCCGGCCGGCTCGCCGCCGAGCGCGCCGCCCGCGACGGCCTCCTGGACCCCGCCGCGCTCGCCCGCGGGCGGACCGTGCTCACGCTGCGCGGGCGCCTGCTTGCCGACGCCGTGGTCCGTGAGCTCGTCGCTTGAGCCGTGCTGCGCTGCCTTCCTCGCGAGCCCGCTCCTTCGCGAAGCCCGCTCCTTCGCGAAGCCCGCTCCTTCGCGAGGCCCCGCTACTTCACCAGACGCAGTGTCGCCGGGTAGCGGTAACACTCGCCCCGGCTGCTGCGCACGGCGGCGACGACGGTGAACACGGCGCCCCACAAGGCCACGAGCAGCACCAGCGGGAGCCCGATGAGCGTCAACGCCAGCACCACGCTGGCGATGAGCAACGTCAGGTGGAAGTTCAGCGCCTCGACCGCCTGGTCGCGGACGAAGCGTGACTCGTTCCCCTTCACGAGCATCACGATGAGCGGGCCGATGAGCGCGATGACGAAGAAGCTGACGTGGCTGAGCACCGCCCACAGCGTCTCGTCGGAGGTCGGCGGCGCGCCGGGCGGCGGCCCGCCGTACGCCGGCGGCGGGGCAGCGCCGTACCCGGGGGCGGTGCCGCGGCCCGGCGGTGGGGCGGCGCCGTACCCGGGCGGGGGCGGCGCGCCGTAGGGACGCGTCGGCGGACCCTGGTCGGGGTCAGGAACGCCCGGTTCGGAGTTCATCGGCGTGCTCTCCGATCGTCACGAGGTGAGTCCGATCACCAGCCTAGGCGTTTGCTGCGGCGCGTGACGGTGAGGAGCCCACGGGGCGGACGTCGTGCTCCCCGCCGCACGGGAGTGTGCGACCGTAACCGTTCGGCCGGTGAGCCCCCGCCTCGAGGCAGCGGGCGGCTCGCGCAGACCGGGAACCGCGGCAGGAACCGACAGACAGGAAACGGCAGAAAGGAAACCGATGACCGTCGTACGCTCGCTGGCCCGCCCCATGATCGGGCAGATCTTCGTCAGCGGTGGTGTCGACGTGCTGCTCCACCCGGGACCGCGGGCCGACGTCGCCGGTCCGCTGCTGGACCGGCTGCGCGAGATCGCTC
>DATGDX010000211.1:0-4613 GCA_035310665.1 Mycobacteriales bacterium
AGCGGAGGCGCCGTACACCTGCCCGCCGGGCTGCCGCACGCGATTCGCGTCGACACCGTGCAAGCGAGGATCATCGTCCTCACCGCACCGGCAGGCTTCGCCGACTTCGTCCGCGCAGCGGGAGTGCGGAGCGAGGGTGACATCCCGGCGGCGTGGGAGTTCGACGTCGAGCGCATCATGGCTGCCGCTCCTCGGCACGACATCGACATCGTCGGCCCGCCGCCTCGCGGTTGACTGTCCACGCCGGGCAGTGCCCGTCCCCTCGACGGCCTCTCGGCGTCCATCAGGGCCGAGCTTGGAGTCCAGGGCCGAGCTGTGGAGTCGGGTCAGGGCGTGTCGGACACGGTGGCCATCGTGGTGTCGGACACGGTCGCCATCGTCGTGTCGGACACGGTGGCCATCGTGGTGAGGAGGGTGGCTACGTGTTTGGCCGCTCCGTTGGACACGACGTGGGCGTCGCCGCGGCACACCGTGAGGGTGCGCCCGGCCCGCAGGACTTCTCCTCGGGCCGTGAGGTGTGACCCGGCCGCCGGGGCGAGCAGGTTGACCTTGAGTTCGACGGTGAGCACTCGCTGACCGGTTGCCATGAGCGTCAGCGCCGCGTAGCCGCAGGCACTGTCGACCGCAGCGACGACCACTCCGGCGTGGAAGAACCCGTCCTGCTGGGTCAGCCCGGGAGCGAAGGGCACGCGGATCTCGACCCGGCCCGGTTCGACTCGGTCGAGCACGGCCTGGAAGGTGCTCATCAGGCCCTGCCGAGCGAAGCTGCCACGGACGCGTCGTTCGAAGTCCGGGTCAGGAGGCTGCGGCAGAGCTGGCACGGGGGGAGGGTACGACGCGACGGGTTGGTCCGATCGGCGGCTGCGCCCCGGGGCGGACGCGGGGACCATCGGAGTGTGTACAGCCTCGTCGGCGCGTCCCTCCTCGGGTTCGACCTGGTCCGCCGGCGTGGCGGCGCCGCGTCGGCGCGGGTGCTCCGGTGGGCGCTCGGGGTGCGTCCCGACGACGTGCCGGTGCTGGACGCGCTGCACGGGGAGACGGTCGCCCGCGACGCGGTGTGGTTGCGGCTGTCGGCGACGGTCGGCGGAGGGGCCGACCTGCTCACCGTGCTGGCGAGGACGCCGTGGGCGACGACGGATCCGGGGACGGCGCTGGAGCTCCTGTCCGCCGCGCCCGTCGGCTCGCTGGACGGGCTGTTGCGACTCGTCCGCGACGACGTCTTCGACTGGTTGACCGGGCCGGCCCCGGAGGAAGCCGTGGTCCCGGCCGGGCAGGGGAACGCTCGCGCTCGTGTCGGACGCGGTGGTGGCCGGGTACGCCGCCGGGCAGCTCGCACCGGCCGACCGGCGGACGCTGATCGGTCCCTGGCTCGCGGCGGTGCGCCGCCTCGGTGACCGGCCCGTGGATTTCGGCCCCCGCGACGCGACGATCCACGGGCTGCTCGCCCGCCTTGCGCGGGCGACCCCCCGCGATCGGGCACGGCTCGGCCTCGCCTGCGATGCCCTTCGCACCGGACCCCAGCCGTGGGCGTCCGCGTTGCACCGGGCGACCTGGGTGGCCCACCTCACCGATCGTGTCCGTGCCGGCGCGGCCGGGCAGCTCGGGGCCGTCGCCGCACTGCAGGCCGGTGGGCTCACGCCCACCGAGTGCGCGGCCGGGACGTGGAACGCCGTGAGTGCCGCCGTCGCCGCCCTCACGGTCGCGGACCTCGTCGGCGACGAGGAGCTGGGCACGCTGCTCGACCCGGTCGCGACGGCACTCGAGATCCGGCTGCCGTAGGCGCCCGTCGCTACGGGCGGTCCCCTGGGTCGGGCACCCACACCCGGACCGTCGTGCCGGTGCCCGGCCCGCCCGACACCTCGAGCCTGCCCTCCGCCACCTCGGCCCGCTCGTGCATCGTCATCACGCCGCGGTGACCGTGCCGCGGCCGCAGGTCGGGCTCGGCGATCCCTACCCCGTCGTCGCTCACGACGAGCTCGTAGCCGCCGTCGGCCCGCCGCCCCGACACCCGCACGACGGTGGCGTTGGCGTGCTTGCGGGCGTTGACCAGCGCCTCCTGCCCGATGCGGTAGAGCACCATCTGGAGATCGCTCGGGGGCTCCCCGGTGAATTCCCCCGACACCTCCACGTCGGTGCCCGTCGCCTCGAAGAGGGTGTCCGCCAGCTGGCGCATCGCCGCGAGGAGCCCACCGTGGTCAAGCTGGGGCGGCTGCAGGTCGAACAGCAGGGTGCGCAACCGACCCGTCGCCTCCCGGACCGTCCGTTGCAGCGTGTCGAGGGTCTGCGCCTCCTCGGCCGCCCCGAGTCCGTCCAGGCGCCGGCGCAGCACCGCGAGCCGCAGCTCCACCGCGGCCATGACCTGGATCGAGTTGTCGTGCACGTCCGCGGCGATCCGCCGTCGCTCCTGCTCCTGGGCCGCGACGAGGTGGGCCAGCAGCTCCCGCCGGAGCTTGGAGGCTCGGCGCAGCTCGCGTTCGCTGCCCTGCACCGCGGCGAACAGCCGGGCGCTGTCGAGGGCGACGGCCGCTCGGTCGGCGAGCGCCTGGACCAGGGCCAGGTCGTCGGAGGAGAACGGCCGAGCGGCGTCCCCCCGGCACGCGACGAGCGCGCCGGTGACCCGGCCACGGACGCGCAGCGGAGCCCCGACGGCGGTTGCGAGGCCGTACCGCCTCCGGTACTCGTCGAGCGCGCGCGTTCTGCCGCCGAGGCACTCGTCGGACACCACCGCGGCACGCAGCCCCCCGGCGGCGATCACGGCGGGGACGAGACCCTGGTCGGCCGCGTCCGGATGGGAGGCGAGGTGTCGGCGCAACAGCGCCGCGCTTTGCGGATCGGCGTGGTGGACGACGGGGGGGCCGAAGCGGGACGGGTCGTCGTCCCGAACCCGCCACAGGATGCAGGGATCGCCCAAGCCTTCACTGGTGGTCGTGACGACCGCCTCGACGAGGCCGCCGAGGTCGAGGGCGGCCCGCGCGAGCTCGTCGTTGGCCCGGACGAGCACCGCGTGCCGGGCCGCCGCGGCCTGCGCCGCCGCGAGCAGCCGGGCGTTGTCGAGGACGAGCGCGAGCCGATCGGTGATCTCGAGAAGGAGCCGGAGGTCCTCGTCGGCGAACGGCGGCTGCCCCGCCCGGCGGGCGAGCCCGAGCACGCCGCTCACCTCGCCGCGCAACCGCAACGGCACCAGCGCCAGGCCGCTCGTCCCGAACCGTGACAGCCAGAGGCGGCACGCCGAGGGCAGCGCGGGGTGCGGGTCGGCGAGACCGGCCGCGGTCACGACGACCGGCGTCGCGGACGCCCAGACCTCGCCGACGAGCCCCTCCCCGGGGGGCGTCGGGGGCTCCTCGTGCAGGTCGTCGAGCAGCCGCATGCCCTCCGGGTCCGCGTCGTACCACCCCACCGCCCCGATCCGGCCGTCCTCCCGGTCGAGCTGCCACAGCGCCGCGGCGTCGCCCAGCGCCACCGTCCGCGGCGCCTCCCGCAGCAGCTCGCCGTAGTCCGTGGTCGCGGCCGCCACCCGGTCCCACGACGCGAGCAACGAGCGCGCCCGGCGGGAATCCTGGGTCACGACCACAGGCGACCCGGGGCATCGAGCGTGCCGCTCACCCGCACCGCTCGCCGGCGGTCGTGCCGGTCAGGTCCACCGTTCCCGCCCCCCACGGCGCTCCGTCGAGGAGGCCGGCGAGTTCGTCGGCGGGCACCGGGCCCGACCACAGGTGGCCCTGCCCCACCCGGCACCCCAGGCCGCGCAGCAGGTCAGCCTGCATCGAGGTCTCAACGCCCTCGGCGACGACCTCGAGCCCGAGCGCCGCACCCAGCGCCACCACCGACGCGACGATCGCCAGGTCCCGCGGCTCGGCGGGCAGCCCGTGCACGAACGCGCGGTCCACCTTGAGCGCGTGCAGGCGCAGCTGCTTGAGGTGGCTCAACGACGAGTACCCGACGCCGAAGTCGTCGAGCGCAGTCCGGACCCCCAGGGCGTGCAGCCGCTCCAGCGTCGCGGCGGAGGCCTGCTCGTCCGCAAGCATCGCCGGCTGGGTGACCTCGAGGCAGAGCCGGTCAGCCGGCAGGTGCGCGGCGGCCAGTGCGTGCGCGACGTCGTCGACGAACCGCGCGTCGGCGAGCTGCCGAGCGGAGACGTTCACGCCGACCGGGAGCCGGCGGTGCGGCCAGCGCGCCAGCCAGTGCGCCGCCTCGGCACACCCGCGCCGTAGCACGAGTCGCCCGAGGTCGGCGGCGAGCCCGGTCTCGTCGGCCAGCGACACGAACGCGGCGGGCAGCAGCAGACCGTGCTCCGGGTGCGGCCAGCGCACCAGCGCCTCGACGCCGACGACGAGGCCGGAGCCGAAGTCGACCTGGGGCTGGTAGCGGACCTCGAGCGCGTCGCTCTCGACCGCCTGCCGCAGGTCGTTCTCGAGCCGCAGCCGGGCGAGGACCTCGGCGCGCAGCCGGGCGTCGAAGACCTCGGTGCAGGCGCGCCCGCGCGCCTTCGCCCGGTACATCGCGGCGTCCGCGTCGCGCACCAGGCTCGCCGCGCGGGTGTTCCCCAGCGCCGTCGTGGCGATCCCGATGCTCGTCGCCACCCGCACCTCCTGCTCCCCCAGCAGGAACGGGTC
>DATGDX010000212.1:0-2114 GCA_035310665.1 Mycobacteriales bacterium
TCGTCCAGCCACGGGCCGGTCACCAGCTCGCGCGCTGACCCGGTTCCCCGCCGGTCGGGGTCGTTCTCCGCCGCCGGCGGCGACGTCGGCTCGTTGGTCACGGTGGACATCCGTGCTCCTCTCCGGGCCCGCAGTCAAGCCTGCAGACCCGAGACTCGTCGCACCTCCCGTACACAAGCGATCTGACAGGCTCGTCAGTGCGCGTGGGCTGCGGCCGGTAGTCGCGACCACGAGCGGGAGGCTGTTGCCCAGCACGGCAGCGGTCCACGACTCGGCCCACTGCAGCCGGCTCGCCGCCTCGCGCAGCGCGGCCACCTCGTCCGGAAAGAGGGCCACGATGGCAGGGCCGAACGACCGCCCCACGTGCTTGGCCACGAGCAGGTCGAAATCGACGCGGACTTTTCCGATGAACGCCGCGAACGTGATCAGCGACCATGCCAGTGGCGCCCAATCCAGGTCGGCGAGCCGCACCGGCAACGGCCGGGCCATCCACGCACTCAGATCCGGGAAGCGGTTCAGGAATCCGCGCGCCGCGATGAGCCGCTCGTCGCGGCTAGACCTGGTCAAGCCCAGAGCCGAGCAGTGCTCGGCATAGGCGCCGAGCAGATCCTCGTGGTAGCCGATCGTGGTGGCGGCAGCAGCGCTCATCGTGTGCGCACCGCCCGTGCCGCCGCGTACTCGGCGGACAGCACCTGAGGGGACAGATGCACGTAGCGCACCGTCGTCTCCGGCGAGGCGTGTCCCATCAGCTCGCGCAGCACGAGCAGATCCATCCCGGCGGCCGCAAGCTCGGTGCCGTAGGTGTGCCGCAACCGGTGCGGCCGCACCCGGGTTGCACCGGAGCTGAGCCGATGAGAGCGGAACAGGCTGCGCAACCCGGGCTCGGTCATCGCCGATCCGGTGGTCGGGCCGCGCAGCACCACGAAGCACTCGACGGTGCGGCATCCCGGCGGACGTTCCTCGCGCAGATACGCGCCCAGCTCGGTGAAGAACCCGGCGTCGACGGGGATGACTCGTTCCCGATTGCCCTTGCCCAGCACACGAACTCGGCGCATGCCCACGTCCACGTCGACCAGCCGCAGGGCGCGCACTTCGGCCGCGCGCAGGCCGCCGAGCACCATCGCCAGCACGATTGCCCGGTCGCGGTGGGTGCGCAGACCCGCGAGGAACGCCGACACGTCCGCCGGGTCGATCGACTCGGGCAGCCGCCGCGGCGCGCGGACGAGCTGGCCACCACCGCGGGGCCGGCTGCGGCCCAGGTGCCCGAGCAGGCCGCGTTGGGTCGCGCGCAGCCCCGAAGACCGGCGGGCCGCGGGCACTGGATTGTCCTCCCGCAGGCCGCTGATCGTCAGGTACTCGAACAGCCCGCGCACCGCCGCGATCCTGCGGTTCATCGTCGCCGGCGCCGCGCCCCGCCCGGATCCCAGCCGGACCACCCGGCTGTCGCGCGCCTGGCTCGCTGGTCGGGCCTGCCAATCCAGGTAGTCGAACAGATCACCGGCCGCCACTCGGGACAACGGCAGCGTGCGGGCCAGGCAGAACCGCAGGAAGTTCAGCAGGTCAAAGGCATAGGCGCGCACCGTCGCCGGCGAGAACGCCCGGGCACGAAGATGAGCCAGGAACCGGTTCACCGCCTCGACGTCGACGCCGCCGACAGGCTCACCAGCCAACCGCGGGCCCTCGTCCGTGTGCTCGACGCGCAGCTGCATCGGGGGCCTCCTCTCCCCGTTCGCCGGCTCTACTGTCGCGCCGCCATCACCCCCGAGCGGGGAGGGCGGCCGGTGCGGCGTGTCGCCTCACCGAAGGCCGGTTAACGGATAGGAGCAACTGCGCGAAGTGTTCGCCGTCCGCGGCCACGCCGGGATCGCGTTGCTCGACCGATGGCTGGCCTGGGCCGCCCGCTGCCGCATCCCCGCCTTCGTCCAACTCGCCCGGCGCATCCGCAACCACCGCGCCGGCATCGACGCCGCCCTCACCCACGGGCTGTCCAACGCCCTGGTGGAGAGCACCAACACCAAGCTGCGCGTGCTGACCCGGATGGCGTTCGGGTTCCACAACCCCGAAGCACTCGTCGCTCTCGCGCTCCTCGACCGCGGCGGCTACTGCCCACCACT
>DATGDX010000213.1:0-6144 GCA_035310665.1 Mycobacteriales bacterium
CCATCAGCTGCAGCCGCTGGTCGCGCCGCACTGCTCGCAGACGTAGCAGCTGCCCGCCGGTCGCATCGTCACACCGCAGGTGAAGCACAGCGGCGCGTCGACTGCGGTTTGCGGCATCGGCGATGGCGCGGGAGGTCCGCCGGCCACGCCCGGCGGCGGCTCCGTCTCGGGCGGCGCCTTCTCGATCGGCGCCGACGACCGGAGTGCCTCGACGTCGAGCTCCTCCTCCGCGGTGGCCGCGGCATACAACCCGCTCGACACCGCCGCCGCCCGCTCCTGCGCGGTGAAGATGCCGTAGGCGGCGCGCGTCTCGTACGGCAGAAAGTCGAGCGCCAGCCGCCGGAAGATGTAGTCCATCACCGATTGCGCCAGGCGGACGTCGGGGTCGTCCGTCATCCCGGCGGGCTCGAAGCGCATGTTGACGAACTTGGAGACGAACGCCTCGAGCGGCACGCCGTACTGCAGCCCGATCGACACCGCGATCGAGAACGCGTCCATGGTCCCGGCGAGAGTCGAGCCCTGCTTCGACATCTTGATGAACAGCTCACCCAGGCCGTCGTCCGGGTAGGACCCGGCCGTCAGGTACCCCTCCGCACCGCCCACGGCGAACGAGACCGTCTCGCTCGGCCGCTTCTTGGGCAGCCGCCTGCGCACCGGACGGTATTCGACGACCTTCTCGACCTCCGCCTTCCGGTCCTTGGCGCTCAGCGGTTGGCCGACCTTCGAGTTGTTCCGATAGACCGCGAGCGCCTTGAGGCCGAGCTTCCACCCCTGGAAGTAGATGTCCTCGATGTCCTCGACAGTGGCGCTTTCCGGGAGGTTGACCGTCTTGCTCGCGGAGCCGCTGAGGAACGGCTGCACCGCCGAGAGCATGCGCACGTGCCCCATCGGGGCGATCGCCCGCTCGCCCATCGCGCAGTCGAACACCTCGTAGTGCTCGGGCCGCAGCCCCGGTGCGTCGACGACGTGCCCGTGCTCCTTGACGTAGTCGACGATCGCCTCGACCTGCTCCTGCGGGTAGCCCAGCGTGGCGAGGGCCCGCGCCACCATTCGGTTGACGATCTGCATGGACGCGCCGCCGATGAGCTTCTTCGTCTTCACCAGCGCGAGGTCGGGCTCGATCCCGGTGGTGTCGCAGTCCATCATCAGCCCGATCGTGTTGTGGCTGACGAACCCGCCCGCGACGTAGGTGACGTTGTCGGGCACCGACAGGTCGAACGTCGGCTGCACGCCACCGTCCTGGTTGGCGACGACGTCTTCGAAGACGTAACCGAGCGCATGCCCGAGTCGTTCGTCGGCGGTCAGCGCGAACAACCGGTTCGCCAGGTCGCGGCTGACCCCACGCCCGCGCACGACCGCCTTGCGGATCAGATCGCGCAGCGGGGAACCCACTGGTGCCAGCTCCAGCCACACCGCGGTGGGCAGGTGGATCCGGTCGGGGTCGCCGACTCGATGCGCGGGGTGGTCCACGACCAGGGTCGACTTTCGGGCGGACAGGAACCCGATGCGGTCGAGGAACGTCCTCGCGTGCTTGCTGTTGCGCACGCGCAGCTGGAGCTCTCGCTGGCCGCCGCCCCTCGCGACCGTCTCCCGCGTGGTCGTCGGCAACCCCAGCACGAGCAGCAGCGTGCGCAGCTCGTCGGCGAACCGACGCGAGGATGTCGACACGGCCGGCAAACCGGCCAGCACCGTGCCCGCCGAGTCGAACACGCCGCGGGCGAAGGCGGCGTAGACGCCCGGGTCGTTGGTTTCGAGGATCGGTGCGGGAATCCGCCCGGTCTCCGCGTCACCGCCACCGGCAGCGTCGGACGGCTTCGCCAGCCCGGCCGCGCGCCACCACTGCGCGAGCCGCGAGGAGGAAAGAATGATCTCCTGGTAGCCGTCGGCCGACGTGACGACCGGCTCGATGTGGAAGAGCTGCTTGGCCAGCACCCGCAGGCGGGCGATCACGTCGAAGTCGCGATCCGGCGTGCACAGCCGCAGCCCGCGAGCGTGCAGGGTCCCGCTCCCCATGAAGAAGCCGACGAACTCCGCGAGGTCGCTGTCGACCGCGTCGGGAACGACGAGGTGCCGGTCCAGGGCGTCGGCGACGCGCTCCAGCTCGGGCAACGGGACCCGGCGCGGCTGACCCACGAGGGTCCCGAGCTGCACCGGCACGAGCTCGCCGGGCACCACGTCCGCGAGCCGTTTCCACACCCACTCCCCCGTCGCCGGGTCGACCACCTTGATGCGGTGGGTGAGAGTGCCCTGGATGGCGTAGCCACCCGCGGTGACGATGCGTCGGGTCGGCTCCTCGCCGTTCACGAAGAACCTGGTGGCCGAGCGCGGCCCCTCGTCGGTCGACACGGCGAGGTCCACGTGCTGCCAGCGCTCGCCGTACGCGTCGCCCACCGCGTCGAGGCGGACGAGACCGCGATCGGTCGTGACGAGGGTGTCGGCGGTCAGACAGCCGGTCGGCGCGAGGACGCTTGCCTGGGCGTTGCGGTAACCGACCCGCTCCCCGAGCTCGACCGCGTCCTTCCACGCCCGCGTGGCGACCCGCAGCACCGCGAGGTCGTCGGCGCCGACGGAGCGCACGTCGTCGTTCGCAGCGGCGTGCTTGCGGGTGACGCGCTTGTGCGCCTCGGCGTTGCGGGCGTAGCCGTCGTACGGCCCGACGATCGCGGCGAGCTCCGCGGACCGCTTGTACGCGCTAGCCGTCATCAACGAGGTGATGGCCGCGGCGAGCGCCCGCCCGCCGTCGCTGTCGTAGGCATGGCCGGTGGCCATGAGCAGCGCCCCGAGGTTGGCGTAGCCAATGCCGAGTTGACGGTAGGCGCGCGTGGTGGCCGCGATCTTCTCGGTGGGGAAATCGGCGAAGCAGATCGAGATGTCCATGGCGGTGATCACCAGCTCGACGACCTTCGCGAACCGAGCGGCATCGAAGGTGCCGTCGTCGCGGAGGAAGGCCATCAGGTTGAGGCTCGCGAGATTGCACGACGAGTTGTCGAGGTGCATGTACTCGGAGCACGGGTTGCTCGCGGTGATCCGCCCCGTTTCCGGGCAGGTGTGCCAGTCGTTGATCGTGTCGTCGTACTGCACACCGGGGTCGGCGCACTCCCACGCCGCCCGCGCGATCCGGCGGAACAGCGCGCGGGCGTCAAGGGTCGAGAGCACCGAGCCGTCGCGGCGGGCGTAGAGCGAGAACGGGTCGCCGTCCTCGACCGCACGCATGAACTCGTCGGAGACGCGCACGGAGTTGTTCGCGTTCTGGTACTGCACCGAGACGATGTCGCGGCCGCCGAGGTCCATGTCGAACCCGGCGTCACGCAAGGCGCGAATCTTGTCCTCCTCGCGCGCCTTCGTCTCGACGAACTCCTCGATATCCGGGTGGTCGACATCGAGGATCACCATCTTCGCGGCGCGGCGGGTCGCCCCCCCGCTCTTGATGGTCCCCGCGGAGGCGTCGGCGCCGCGCATGAACGACACGGGGCCCGAGGCCGTGCCACCGGAGGACAGCAGCTCCTTGCTGGAGCGGATGCGCGAGAGGTTGACCCCGGCGCCGGACCCACCCTTGAAGATCAACCCTTCCTCTTTATACCAGTCGAGAATCGAGTCCATCGAATCGTCCACGGCGAGGATGAAGCAGTTGTGGACGCGGATCCCGCCGCAGAGGTACTCCCCGCTCTCGGTCTGGATGTCGTAGACCCCAACCGGGCCGCGCGGCTCGATACGGGTGATCTCGAGCCGCTCCGTGGTGCGGGCTCGGGACCCGGCGCCGACGAAGTCGGCCTCGAGCTGCTCCTGCTTGCGGGAATCGACGACCCCGACCTCGTCGAGGAAGGTGCGGCGATCGGGGGCGGACCCGATGCGCAGCGACCAGCACGGGCTGCGGTGCGGCCGCGGGTCGTACATCGACGAGACCTTGGCGAAGACACCGAAGCGCACGAGCAGGTTCTGGATCCCTCTCGCCAGCCCCTCGGGGATCATCTCGAGGCGGATCACGCTCGACCGGCTTCGCCCTGACGCGCTGCCCTCGGTCTGGAACAGGCTGCGCAGGTAGGCGGCGGCGACGGGAAGCGGCGCGGTGAACAACTGCGTCGGGACGACCCTGGCGGTCCTCGACGTGTGCAGCGCCCACCGGCCCAGGAAGGACTCCAGACGATCCCCCGACAACCGCACGGTGCGGCGAGCGGCGGAGCCGGCGTCGACCACCGCACACTCGTGCGGGCGCGGCTGCGGGAAGACGCGCCCGACGGCCGAGACGAGCCAGTCGAACTCCGCTTCGGTGACCGTCATCAGCTCGACGGTCACCGCGCCGTCGGGGTTGGCGGACCGACGCACGAAGCGGCGCGACTGCAGCCATCCGGCGAGCGCGGCCTCGGCCGCGTCGCGGCGGTCGATCTCGCCTTCGCCGTGCGAGTCGTGCCGGTGCCATTCGAGCCGGTCGCCCGGGCGCAGCTCCCCGGCGGGAACCCAACATCCCGAGCGCTCACCGGTGCTCTTCCACACCACGTGGTCGGCCGTGACGTCGAGGACGTAACCGGGTTTGGTGTGCAGGCGAAGGACGTCTTTCACGCCGTTCGCGACGGCGGCGACGATCCGGGTCACTCCGCCCGCGTCGCAGACCTTGGTGCCGACCGCGTCGTCTTCGACCAGCCTGCCGATGGGGACGAGACCGCCAGGCGTGCTGACCAGCGCCTCGTAGGGCTGGCACGCGCTGACCTGCTGCGGGGACTTGGTGCCGACGTTGAACCAGACCGGGGAGTTGAAGCTGAACACCTGGTGGATGAGCGCGTGGACGAGTTCGTGCTCGAAGACCTCGGCGTCCTCGTCGGTCGCGAGGTATCCGTGCGCGCGGCCGGCCGCGACGTAGGCCCGGGTGACCCGGTCGACGAGTTGCCGAAGGCTCCACTCCCGGGTCGGGGTGCCGAGCGCACCCCGGAAGTACTTCGTCGTGACGATGTTGACGGCGTTCTGCGACCAGAAGTCGGGGAACTCGACGCCGCGCTGCTCGAAGTTGACCGACCCGTCACGCCAGTTGGTCATGACGACGTCACGACGCTCCCAGGTCACCGCGTCGTAGGGGTGGACCCCGGGCGTCGTGTGAATCCGCTCGACGCGCAGCCGGGCCGGCCCGTGGTCCGCGCCGCCACGACGCGAGGCACCGTTCGCGGCGCGGGGGACCGTCTCCGTCATGACGTGGTCCTTCCTGCTGGGGTAGGCGCCGAGCCGGACACGGCTCGGCTGGAGGTCAGGAGGGCTGCGGACTAGGAGCGGCCGCGGGCAGCGTGACCGCTGGGCGCTCGGCGCGCAGCGCCGCGATCTCGGCCTCGAAGTCCTCGAGGCAGTCGAACGACCGGTAGACGGACGCGAACCGAAGGTAAGCGACCTCGTCGAGCTCGCGCAGCGGACCGAGAATCGCAAGCCCCACGTCGTGGGTGGGGACCTCGGCCGCCCCGGTCGCGCGCAGCGCGTCCTCGACCCGCTGCGCGAGCAGCGCGATCGCATCCTGGACGACGGGGCGCCCCTGACACGCCTTGCGCACGCCGATGGCGACCTTCTCCCGCGAGAACGGCTCGGTGACGCCGCTGCGTTTCACGACCGCAAGCGCGGCCGTCTCCACCGTCGTGAATCGGCGACCGCAGCCGGCGCAGGCGCGCCGACGCCGGATCGCGAGCCCGTCCTCGGCCGCGCGGCTGTCCACCACGCGGCTGTCGCCGTGCCGGCAGAACGGGCAGTGCATCGGCCGTGCTCCTCTCCACGGACGGCCGAACCGCCGCCCGCAGGTGTGCACAGGTTGTGGGAAACCTGGGGCCAACCTGTGGGCAAGGCGCCACAATTTGTGGATATCTTACACGTCTGTAACCACTAGATGTAGGGACGGTAGGGCGCGAAGCCGCCTCGGCGCAAGCGGGCGCCCGCACGTGTCGTGCTCACGGCGCGCGCGGCAGGACGAGCGGCTGCCCGGCGCGCACGGCGGGCCCGGGCAGACCGTTGAGATCGAGGATCCGCTCGATGGTAACCCGGGGGTCGACGGCGGGCGCGCTCGCCACCGCGATCCCCCACAGCGTGTCCCCCGGCTGCACGACGACGACCTGTCGTGGCGGCCGCGACTGCGGGGAGGTCGACGCGGACGGTGCGACCCGGCCGAGGGAGAACGCG
>DATGDX010000214.1:0-3447 GCA_035310665.1 Mycobacteriales bacterium
ACGGCCGCCGCGGCCACCCCGCTCGCGCCGCCCGGCTCGGTCGGCGCCGGCAGCGGCGTCCCGGCCGGGGGGCAGCACCGCGGGTCGGGGTACAGGTAGGACCACCACCGACCGGCGTGCACGCACAGCGCGTCGAGCAACGGGACATCGGCCGCCTGGACGGCGGCGACCAGGCTCACCAGGGGCAGGCGGCGCCTGCCGGGGGGTCGTCGCGTGTAGAGGACGAGAACCGCCGCATCGCCCTCCGCCTGAGCCAGCCGCGACCGGATCTCGCACACCGCGGACTCGCGGTCGCGCCGGGAACGCACCGCGGGGAGATCCCACCGCAGCGTGCACACGACGCGCCGCCGCGGCCCGCGCACCGCGACGAGGACGAGGCTCTCGCTCGGGTGGAAGCCGAGCAGGTACGGGACCAGGGCCAGGATCTCGCCGGGCGAGCGCAAGCGCAGGCGCGGTGCCGGCTGGGGGAGAGAGCGAGGGAGAGGCGCGTCGGGCGCAGGCGAGTCGGGGTCTGGATCGGGAACGGTCATGCCAGGACGGTCGCGGGCCCCGACCCCGCCCGCCACGCCCGTGCCGAGATCTGTGGACGCGTCCCGCCGTCACCAGTCCGGCCGCAGCGGGAACGCCGCCTGCCCGTCCACGGTCTTCACCCCGAGCACCTGGTGCAGCTGGATGCTGTTGCGCTCGAACCCGAGCCGCGACCCCGCCATGTACAGCAGCCACACCCGCGCCGTGCCGACCCCGACCTCGCGCACCGCCTCGTCCCAATGCGCGTCGAGGTTCGCGCACCACGCCGCCAGCGTCTTGGCGTAGTGCTCGCGGAGGTTCTCCTCGTGCCGCACCTCGAACCCGTTGTCCTGCATCGCCGCGACGATCGTGCCCAGCCCCTCGAGCTCCCCGTTGGGGAACACGTAGCGGCTGATGAACGCGCCGGCCCGCGCCCGCTCGCGCGTCGTCGGGCGCATGATGCAGTGGTTGAGCAGCCGGCCCTGCGGTCGCAGCTTGGTGTGCAGGAAACGGAAGTACGCCGGCAGCTGCCGCAGGCCGATGTGTTCGGTGAGACCGATGGAGGACACCGCGTCGAACCCGGTCTCGGCGACGTCTCGGTAGTCGCCCCACCGCACCTCGGCGTGGTCGGACAGGCCGGCGTCGGCGATCGCCTTCTGCGCCCACTCGGCCTGCTGTCGGGACAGCGTGACGCCGAGCGCCCGTACGCCGTAGTGGCGTGTGGCGTGCAGCACCATCCCGCCCCACCCGCAGCCGACGTCGAGCAGCCGCATGCCGGGCCGCAGCGCGAGCTTGCGGCACACGAGGTCGAACTTCTCCGCCTGCGCCTCCTCCAGCGTCGCGTCCGGCCGCGGAAACACCGCGCAGGTGTAGGCCATGCTCGGGCCGAGCACCCACTCGTAGAAGCGGTTGGATACGTCGTAGTGGTGCGAGATGGCCTTCTTGTCGGTGGCCTTCGAGCGCGGCCGCCACCGTCGCACGCGCACCTCCTCCGGCGGCGGCGCGACGGGTCGCAGCGTCTTCACCCCGACCGAGCGCAACACCTCCCACCGCTCGGGCCAGGACAGCTGGCCGATCTGGTTGTTCGCCAGGGCCCGCAACGCGTCGTACAGGTCGCCCTCGATGCCCAGGTCGCCGGAGACGTACGCGCGGGCGAGCCCGAGCTCGCCCGAGGAGGTGACCAGGTAGGTCAACGCGCGCGGGTTGCGGATGTCCAAGCGGACGGCGGCGTCGGGCGGGCCGCAGCGGCTCCCGTCGTACGCCCGGAACTCCACCGACGTGCCCGTGCCGGCAAGCCGACGCATCACGTTCGACAGCTGCATCCGTCGTCCTCCTCTCGGCAACGTCTCCCGGGTGCCTTCGTTCACTGGCTTTGTCAACGCCGCTGCACACACTTGGCGTAGAGGTCGAGCAGCCGGCGGTCGGGGTCGTACCGCTGCTTCAACCGCTGGTACGCCGGACCGTTGTAGATCTGCCAGAACTCGCCCTCGTCGTAGAAGGCGGTCGAGTACAGCGACTTGCGCCCGCCCAGCTCGCCGACGACCCGTTCGATGAGCCGGTTGTGCGTGCCGTCCGTCTCCCCGCGCGCGAGCGGCACGGTGGACCAGAACCCGAAGTTGACGTAGGTGGTGTCCGGGTCGAGCGGGTAGAGGTCCCACGGCCGGGCGCGGTAGCGCAACCGCACGGGGCAGACCCAGATCGGCAGGATCGGGATCTCGCGGAGGAAGAACGCGAGGAATTCGGCCGCGTGCTCGACCGGGACCTCGACGTCTTGGACGACCGCTTCCCGCTCCGGCCGCCCGCGCAGCCGGTCGAGCCGGCGCATGACGCCGTACCTGTTCTCGAACGCCACCATCTTCCAGTACACGTCGCTGCGCAGCCATCGCTTCGGCCACAACCGGCGGATCCGCGGGTTCTGGGCTCCGACTCCGCGCGAGCACCAGAACCAGTCGGTGTCCCAGCGCCACAGGTAGTCGCGCACCGTCAGGTCGTCGTCCGTCCGCTGCTGCAGCGACCGGTAGTAGATGTCCATGCCGGTGTAGTCGCTCGTCCGCTCCGCCTGGTCGGCGAAGGTCCCGAGGGAGAGGACGAGCTCGTCCGGGCCGAAAACCGTGCCGTCGACGAAGTCGGCGGCACGGGTGGCGCAGACCTCGGCGACGCGGGCGAAGTACGCCGCCGCGTCGCGGTGCCGCTCGTGCCGAAGGTGGACGAACGAACGGGTCGGTTCGAGCTCGACGCGCAACCGCAGCGCGTAGCCCAGCGTCCCGTAGGAGTTCGGAAAGCCGTGGTAGAGGTCGGCGTGGTCGTTCGTCGCGCTCGCCGTGACCACCCGCCCGTCACCGGTGAGCACGTCCATGTCGAGCACCGACTCGTGCGGCAGCCCGTTGCGGAACGACGAGGACTCGATGCCGAGGCCGGTCACCGCGCCGCCGAGGGTGATGGTTTTCAGCTGGGGCACGACGAGCGGCATGAGGCCGTACGGCAGCGTCGCGTCGACGAGGTGTTCGTACGTCGTCATGCCCATGACGTCCGCGGTGCGCGCCGCCGCGTCGACGGACAGGACCCCGTCGAACATCGCGACCTCGAGCCCGGGGGCAGCGGTTCGCTGCCGGGCGCGGAACACGTTCGACGTGCGCTTGGCCAACCGCACCGGCGTGCCGGCGGGAACCGCGGCGTACCGCCCGCGCAGCCGCTCGACCCGCTCCGGATAGGTCAACCCCGCCACGGGGGGCACCCTACCCACGGTCGACCGGCTCCCGGCCGTCGCGAACGGCGTGCCGATCGGGTCCCGCGAGCGTGCGACAGTGGCGGTCGAGCCAGGGAGCGCCCTATTGACCGGGCGACACGGGTGAGGTGCAGTGGCACGAGTCGTTGCAGCGGGAAGGAGTTTGCCGTGACCTCGCCCACTCCGTCCGAACCCTGACGAACCGCCCGGGCGGT
>DATGDX010000215.1:0-2491 GCA_035310665.1 Mycobacteriales bacterium
GCCCGCGGCCAACGTGATCACGTCGCCGGGCACCAACTCCGTCACCGCGAGCCGTCGATCGACTCCGTCCCGGCGTACGCGGACCGTCAGCGGAGACGTCGCCACCAGTCCCGCGACCGCTCGGTCGGCGGCCTGCCGCTGACGCGCCCCGATGACTGCGCCCGCGACCGCGACCGCGACCACGATGCCCGCATCGACGATGCCGCCCAACGCGGTGGACAACCCGGCGGCGGCGGCCAGGACCGGGGTGAGCGGATTCGCCAGCTCCTCCAGGAGCGCGCGCGCCAGGCCCACGGGCGCGTGGCCCTCCGGCTGCGGCTGGCGACGCTCGTCGACCCGGTCCTCGGTCAGCCCCTCCCGTCCGACCGCCAACCGGGTGAGCACCGTCTCCGGTGGCAGGGCATGCCACGGTTCTTCGCTCGTCGCCGAGGGCAGCGGCTGCCGGCCCAGGGCGACCGCTCGCTGCAGCCCACTGGCGAGCGCGGCGGCGCCCGCCAGGCCGGCGACCGACAGGGCCCACCGACCGGAGCCGGGAAGCACGCGCAGGGCCGCGGCGCCGCCCCCGGCCGTCGCCGCGAGCGCGGCGAGCTTGACCCCGCGGGCGCTGGCCGCCCGCGCCTCCGGGATCGCCCTCAGCACCAGGGTCGCCGTCGCGAGGTCGGGCACCATCAGGTGCGCCCCCCACGGCGGGGTGGCGCCCGCGGAACACACACCGAGGCCACAATCGGCGGAGGCGAGCGCGGGTGGCCGGGCCGAAACCAGGGCGACGACGTGGCCGGCGGCCTGCAGGTCGCGGATGCGACCCATGAGTTGGTCGCCGCCGGGCACGACGTCGTCCGCGTCCCCGGCCAGGTGCCCGAGCGGCTGCGGATCACCGGCCAGCAGGACGCGCAACCCGTCCGCGCGGGCGGCGGCCAGCACGTCGGAGGCGACGGGGGACAGCCGGGCTCGGACTCCGGCCACGGCCATCAGCTGCGCTCCCCGGGTCAGGCCGAGAACGAGAGAGGCGCCTTCGTCGGTCAGTCGGCGTCGCGCCCGCACCCCGCGTCGGCCACGGCCGGTGACCGCGTCGACGGGACCCAGAGTCCACCCGTCCCGGGTGACCACCCGCTCGGGACGGGTCGGGTCGAACAGACCGCCGACACGGGCGATCAGCTCCGCCTCCTCGACCTGGGTCGTCACCGGCGCGAGGCCGGTGAGTTCGTGCCGGGCGTCGCCGAGCGCGTCGGCGTCGATCACCACGGTGTCCACTCGGTCGAGGATCCGCAGCACGGTCCGGTCCATGACCAGGACGTCTCGTGCGGCCAGCACCCGGGCGAACTGGCTGGCGAAGCCTTCCCGGCCCAGGACGGCGGCGCGCGGCAGGGCCGCGGCGGCGGCCGGAGCCAGCCGTCGGGTGCCCGGGTGGGGGAGTAGTGCGGCCGCCACGGCCGCGCCGGCGAACGGGGCGGCCACGCGCACGTAGCGGTCCACCGGGCCGGGGGGAAGCGGGCGGGGGCGTTCGACGACGACCGCTGGAGCCCCGGCTCGCTCCGGAGCCCCGGCGAGCCGGGGCTCCAATCGCGCCCAGCACGCCCGCCGAGACTGGCCCTCGGCCAGCGCGTTCAGCCGGGCCGCCGCGTCGACCAACAGGCCGACGCTGCCCTGGGCGAGACCCTGGGTCAACCCGCCGGCCACGGCGAGGAGGCTGTCAGCGCCGCCGACGCCGGCCAGGCGCACCAGCGCCGCTCGCGCCGGGGGCAGCACGTCGACGGTGCCGACCGCCACCGCCGCCTGCAGCGGCAGCGGGGTGCGACCGAGAAGTCGGCCGGCCACCACGACCCCGAGACCCACCAGGTCCGCGGCCAGACCGACGACCGCGGGCACCTCGGGCCCCGGCTCCGCCGGGTGCGCCGCTCGCGGCCCCTGCCGATTCGTCACGCCGTGCGCGGCTTCCACTCCCGCGATGACGGCGGCCAGCTCCGGAAGGCCCGGCGGGGTGGCGGACAGCCCGACCACGGCCTCGCCGAGCACCGCGTTGACCCGCGCCCACGCGACACCCGGGTAACCCTCGAGAGCCGCTTCGACCGCTCGCGCCAGAGCCTGACCCGCCGGGTGCGCGACCCCGTGCACCTCCACGTGCGCGCGGCGGGTGCCCTCCGAGTCGTGCACCGCCGTTCGCCGTACGCCGAACTGACCCCCCGGCAGCCGCGACCGCGCCGGGAGCATGAGCCGGGCCCCCGCCGCTCTGACCGCGTCGTCGACGACGTGCGCGGCCGCGGCGGGCACCGCGAGAGCCGACGAGCCGACGGCACCCGCCGCCCGCGCCGGCATGAATGCCACTCCGGCGGCAGCCGCCGCGACCCGGGCAACCGGCAGCCGGATCAACGCTCCTGCGGCCGGCCCCGCGCGGCCGCCCCCCGGTCGGGCACGTCCACACGCGCCACTCGCTTGGTCACCATGCTGCTCACACCCGGTGCCACCGCCCTCGGCCACTCCCCGGCAACGTGGT
>DATGDX010000216.1:0-2324 GCA_035310665.1 Mycobacteriales bacterium
CTTGTCCGCGGCGTTGTGCCGGCCGACGTCCTCGCGCAGGCAAACGAGCACACCGTTGGCCATGAACAGGCCGGCGGCGTGCAGCCCTCCGGTGCGCTCGAACACCTGCTGGGTGGCGCGCAGCGTCTCCGGCAGTCCCGCGAGCGTGGCGGGTGCCACCTCGACCGGGTCTGCGTTCACCGGCCAGCGGGTCCGGGCGCGCACCAGGTCAATGCTCGCCGTCCCGCACACCCCGCAGGCGCTGGTGGTCAGCTGGGCGCGCGGCGCCGGGGGTACGACGCCCGGAGCGGGAATCACGTCGATGACGTTGTAGGTGGTCGCCCCGTCGTCGGTGGCCCCCGGGCAGTAGCGCATCGCCACCACGTCCTCGGCCCGCGCGACCGCACCCTCTGCGACGAGGAAGCCCGGGACGAGGTCGAAGTCGTCGCCCGGGGTGCGCATCGTGACCGTCAATGGCGCCCCGCCGACCCGGATCTCCAGTGGCTCCTCGACGACCAGAGTGTCGGGTCGGGTCAGCACCGAACTGTCGGCGAGGCGGAGCACCTTGCGCGTAGCGGTCACCCGTCCCACAACGTCGTGCCTACCCGTTCGAATGCGGTTGTCCGGGCCTTGACAGGGGCACAGTGCCGCCCGAGTGATCGGAGCATGGGGCGTGCGATCGGCGTGCGGAGCTGGATCGAGGGCTGGCCGGTCTACCGCCAACTGACATCGGGCGACCTGCTGGGCCGCGGAGAGGCGGCCTGGTCCCAGGGCAGTCCGACCCTTCGTCCATGCAGGGAGTCGGCGACGGTGGTGGCCAGGTCGGTCCGCCCCTAGCGCGTCGTAGGCTGCGGGCAGCTGGCCTACGCCAAGGACGGGCGCCCTCACCCAGATCGAGGGCGATCCCGACAGCCCGATCTCGCGTGAGCGGCTGTGCCCGAAGGGGGCGGCGTCGAACTCGTCACCTCCCCGCTGCGCGAAACCGGGGTGCGCTACCGCCGGCCGTACGGCCGCGACTGAGAGGACCTCGGACCACGACACCGACGACGGCCTGGAAAGTGCGAGGCGGCTGCTGTGAGCATGCTGGAGGACTGGGTGACGGCGGTCGACCGTGAGTTGGACCTGCCGACGGATCTAGACGTCGACGCGGTGCTCGACCTCGCTCGCGACGTGGCACACGGCGTCGCCCGCCCGGCCGCGCCGCTGACCGCGTTCCTCGTCGGGCTCGCCGCGGGTCGCGACGGGGGGGATCCCGCGACTGCGCGCAGCTACGCGGAGCGGATCGCCGCGCTGGCCCGGTCCTGGCCGGGTGCATCCGCACCGACCACGCACCCGTAGCACCCGCGGGACCCCGCCCGCTCTCGGCGACGCCTTACGGGATCATCTGCTCACCCAACTCGAGGGATCGTCGTGACCAACTGGACCTATCGACCGAGCAAGATCGTCGGGACCAGCGCCAAGTCGGTCCAGGCCGCGATGCGCAACGGTGTCCACCGAGCGGGGCAGACGCTGCGTCACCTTGACTAGGTCGAGGCCCAAGGTCCGCCGGCCTGCTTGTCGGCACGACCGGGGGGTCAGCGAAACCCCGCTCCTCGCCCGCCGGTTGCACTGGGGTGTGCTTCCGACGGAAGTGACCACCCGCTACGTATGGGGCCTGACCGCGTTGACCTGCATCGGCCCTGCTCGGTGAAGAACATGCCGACCAGTCCTTACCGCCTTTTAGCTAACGGAGGCCGACCGGCGGGGCGTCCTCCCGATGCGCCTCCTTCACCGCCTGGCCCACCGCCTGTTCCACCGCCTCGCCTGTGGCCACCTCGCCGGTGGGCCGCACCTGCAGCGGGACAAGAATCGACGGGGTCACGTCCTTCCGCGGGCGTGGAGCGGGCAGCCGGGTGATGAGCGGAAGCGCGATCGCGGCGAGGGCCACCAGACCGATGACGGTGAACGGGACGCCGTACGTGTTGCCGTTGCCCTCGTAGAGGGCGGCCGCGAGCTTGGGCCCGACGACGCCGGCCACGCTCCACGCAACGATCATCGCGCCGTAGATCGCACCGGCGTTCTTCGTGCCGAAGTAGTCAGCCGCGGTGGCCGGCATGGTGCCGAAGCCGCCGCCGTAACAGACGTAGATCAAGGCGCTCAGGATGAAGAACGGCGCGACGGACGAGGCGTGCGGCAGCACCAGGAAGGCGAGGCCTTGCAGCGCCAGCATGCCGATGAACGCCGACATCCGGCCGATCCGGTCGCTGGCCGCTGCCCAGACGATGCGTCCGGCGCCGTTGAAGAGTCCGAGGAGGCCGACGGCAGCCGCTGCGGCCGTCGCGGTCGCTCCGGCGACGGCCTGGAAG
>DATGDX010000217.1:0-8219 GCA_035310665.1 Mycobacteriales bacterium
CTCGCCGACGACTACGAGATGTTCACGGCGGCGCAGCGCCGGGCCGCGCGGATCCTGGAGTGGGCGTACCTGCCGGACACGGGCTCGTGGGCGCGCGGGTTCGACAAGTGGGGCCGGCTCGACGAGGACAAGGAGTGGTGGGTCTACTGCGAACTGGACCAGGTCGCCGGGGCCCTCTCCCTCAACGACACGTCCTACGCGCGTTACATCGCGAAGACGCACCAGTACTGGTTCCGGTACATGGTCGACCACCGACACCACGAGATCTGGCACCTGGTGAGTGCCGGGACGAACGCCCCCGTCCCGGCGTTCCCCAAGCAGCACTCGTGGAAGAACGCTCTGCACAGCTTCGAGCACGCGCTCGTGTCCTACCTGGCGGGCCAACACCTGCACGGCCTGCCGGCGGAGCTGTACTACGCGTTCGACGAGGTCCCCGGCCACGCCGATATCAACCCGTACTTCTACGCAGGCAAGGTGCAGCGACTGGAACCGGTGGCCCCGCACGCGAACCGGCACCGGGTCCTGTTCACCGACATTCACTAGGGTGGTCCATTCACGAGGGTGGTCGTGACCATGTCGTCTCAGCCGCTGCAGGGGAAACGAGTCGCCGTCCTCGTGGAGACGGAGTACATCCACGACGAGGTCGAGTACTACAAGAGCCACGTCCCGGCGCTGGGCGGGGAGCTGCAGATACTCACGTACCTGTGGAACAACCCGTACCGGGACCTGGTCAACGACATCGACAGTCCGGACCGGCCGATCACCGACGTGCACCGGCTCCGGGTCGACCGGTGCGTCAGCAAGGAGGATCCGAACAGCTACGACATCGTCATCTGCGCGGCGAACTACGTCGCGGTCCGCCTGCGCGAGATCCCGCCGATGGGAAGCCTCGCCTCGGTCGCCGAGGTCGGCACCGCTCCCGCTGTCGAGTTCTTCGCCCGGGCGATGGAGAACCGTGACATCGTGAAGGGGGCGATGTGCCACGCGCTGTGGCTCCTGACCCCCCGTCCGGACCTGTTGCGGGGCCGCCAGGTGATATGTCACACGGTGGTCCTCGCCGACGTCCACAACGCGGGGGCCGTCTACGTTCCGGCGGAGAGCCACGTGGTGGTCGATGACGACCTGGTGACGGCGCGCGCGTTCGGCGACGTCGACGCGTATTTCGACGCGCTCGTCGCCACGGCGACGAGGAAGCGGCCTTCCGAGGGGTGACCGCCCGGGCCGCGGACGGGGCCCGAAGCGCGCCATCGCCGCGCGCGGTGCCGGGCGCAGGGCGTAGCGTGGCCACCGGGCCGTGCGTCCCGGCCCACCCCCGGAGCACCCACCCTTCCCGGAGCAGTCGGATGTCCGCAGCGACGAGACCTCGCCTCCTGTTGTTCGTGGTCGCGTACGACGCCGAGGACACCCTGACGCTGGTGCTCAGTCGCATCCCGGGACGCATCTTCGCGGAGTACGACTGCGAGGTTCTCGTCGTCGACGACGCCTCGGAGGACCGGACGTTCGAGGTCGGCCGCGCCTACCAGGCGGCGTGCCGAGAGATCCCGATCATGGTGGTCCGTAACGCGTTCAACCAGGGGTACGGCGGCAGCCAGAAGGTCGGATACACGTTCGCGATCGAGCGCGGCTTCGACGTCGTCGCCCTGCTCCACGGCGACGGGCAGTACGCCCCCGAGGAACTGCCGAATCTGGTGGCTCCCCTGCGCGACGGTCGCGCCGACGTCGTCCTGGGCAGTCGGATGATGACCCGGTTCGGCGCGCTGAAGGGCGGGATGCCGCTCTACAAGTACGTCGGCAACAAGGTCCTCACCGCCGTGCAGAACGCCGTTCTCCGGACGAACCTGAGCGAGTTCCACAGCGGCTACCGCGTCTACTCGGTGGCCGCGCTGCGCGACATCGCCTTCCAGCTCAACGCCAACGCCTTCCACTTCGACACCGAGATCATCATTCAGCTGCTGTTCGCCGGCCGGCGGATCGTCGAGCTCCCCATCCCGACGTACTACGGCACCGAGATCAGCCGCGTGAACGGGATGAGATACGCGAAGGACGTCACGGTGGCGACGCTGCAGGCGGCGGCTCATCGGTCGGGCATCTTCTTCCAGCGCCGCTACGAGCCGATCCGTCAGCCGCCGGCCACCGCCCCCTTCGGGGCCCCCTTCGGGGCCGCCTATGGCGCCCCCCACGAGCTCAAGCTGGGCTACCCCAGCAGCCACCAGTTGGCGCTGGACGCCGTCCCCGCCGGGTCCCGGGTCCTGGACATCGGGGCCGGGGCGGGTGGGCTGGCACGCGAGCTGACCGCGAAGGGGTGCGAGGTGGCCGTCGTCGACTACTCCCCCGTCCCCGACACCCCCGACACGGTGCGGCGGTTCGAACAGGACCTGGACGATCCCCCTGAGTTCGACGTTCGGGCGTACGACTACCTGCTCATGCTCGACGTGATCGAGCACCTGAGGAGGCCCGAGCAGTTCCTGGACAGGATCCGGGAACGCTTCGACTACACGCCCCGGACGCTCGTGCTCACCACCCCGAACGTCGCCTTCGTCGCGCAGCGGCTGATGCTCGCGTTCGGTCAGTTCAACTACGGCAGCGCCGGGATCCTGGACCGGACGCACACCCGCCTGTTCACCTTCCGCTCCCTGCGCCGCACGCTCCTCGACGCCGGTTTCCGGATCCAGCAGATGCGCGGGATCCCCGCGCCGTTCCCGAAGGCCCTGGGGCCGGGCACGGCGGGAAGAGCCGCCCTGGCGCTGAACCAGGTGCTGATCCGCGCCAGCAAGTCGCTGTTCGCCTACCAGATCTTCGTCGTCGCCGAGAGCACACCAAGCATCCGGTTCGTCCTGCAGGACTCGCTGTCCCGCAGCGAGGAGCGGGACGGGCTCGATCAGCAGATTGCACCGACCGTGCCCCGGCGGCACATCGGGTGAGCACCTGAACGGGCAGCAGGCGACGAGCGACGTGACGACCTCGCAGGAGAGTCTCCGGCGGGACACGTGGCTCGCCGTGGCGCTGTGCGCTTTCGCGGCCTTCGCCCTGGGCCGGGCCGTCCAGGTTGCCAACGGCATGCTCCACCCGGCCGGGCTGCGGTGGCTGACCGCCGCGCTCGTCACCGTCCTGCTCGCGCTCCTGGCCCCGTCCAGCACCGGCTTGGAGAGGCAGCTGCGATCCGCGCTGCCGCTCGTCCTCGTCGCGGGGCTCGGCCTGCAATTCTCCCAGCTGCTGGTCACCGCCCCCGGCATCTACGTCGACTTCGCGCCCGGCTGGTCCGTCGCGTTCCTGCGGCCGCTGGCGTTCGCGGCGGTGGCCGCGGGCGCTCTGGTCCTGCCGCACGACCGGGCCCGGCAGCTGTCGGTTGTCGTCCTGCTGACCGCGCACCTCGTGGTCGGGGTCTGGCTGATCCGCTCGTCGCCGGCCCCGGCGATCGACGTCTTCGTCTTCCAGCGCGACGCGGCCCACGCCCTGCTCTCCGGCGGCAACCCGTACGCGATGGCGTTTCCGAATATCTACGGTGAATCGTCGGGCTACTATCCCCCCCGGCTGTCCGGGAACGGACGCGTGCTGTTCGGGTTCGTCTACCCGCCGCTGAGCCTGCTGCTCGCCACTGCCGGGCAGGCGATCGGTGGCGACGTGCGCTACGCCCACCTCATCGCGATGACGCTCGGCGCGGCCCTGATCGCGAACATCCGACCGGGCCCGATCGGGCCTCTCGCCGCCGCCCTCTACCTGTTCACGCCGAGGACCTTCTTCGTCCTCGAGCAAAGTTGGACCGAGCCGTTCGTCGTGCTGTTCCTGGCGGCCACGGTGTTCTGCGCCGTTCGCCTCCCGCGCGTCCTGCCCTACGCGCTCGGCCTGCTCCTCGCGGTCAAGCAGTACACCGTGCTCGCGGTTCCGGTGGTGCCGCTGCTCGTCGGGCCGCAGTGGACGCTCGCACGGTTCCGATCACTGGTCGGCAGGGCGGTTGTCGTGGCACTCGCGATCTCGCTGCCGCTGGCCCTCCTGGACCCCGCGGCGTTCGCGCGCAGCGTGGTGACCCTCCAGGTCCACCAGCCCTTCCGCCCCGACTCCCTGTCCTACCTCGCGTGGTTGGCGGACCGGGGGGGATCGGTCCCGAGCGTGGGGATCTCGTTCGTGGCCGCCGCGGGTGTCATGGGTCTTGCCCTCTGGCGGCTCCCCCGCACGGCGGCGGGGTTCGCCCTCGCCGTGGCCGCGGTGTCTCTGGTCTTCTTCGCCCTCAACAAGCAGGCGTTCTGCAACTACTACTTCTTCGTCATCGGAGCGCTGTGCGTGGCGGCCGCGGCGGGCGGACCGGTGAGCGCGGACCCCGCGGCTACCCGCTCGACCCGTCGTCGAGCCGGCGCAGCGCACCGGACGGACACCGATCGACGGCCAGACTCGCCGCCGCCACCCGATCCGGGGGAACGTCCTCGGTGAGCAGGACCACGATCCCCTCGTCGTCCTGGTCGAAGACCGCCGGGGCCGTCACCACGCACAGGCCGGCGCCGATGCAGACATCTCGGTTGGCGGCGACTCGCACGGCGACCTCCGCTCTCGGTCCCTTCCTCACCACGTGACCGGCAACGCGCGCAGACCGTAGACCACGTGGAAGGAGCGGAACTCGACCGCCTCGAACGGCACGGCCAGCGCGAGGTCGGGGAAGCGCCGCAGCAGGGCCGGGAACGCGATGCGCATCTCCATGCGAGCCAGCGGAGCGCCCAGGCAGTGGTGCACGCCGTGTCCGAACGCGAGGTGACCGGCGGGGGCGCGGGCGATGTCGAACCGGTCCGGGTCCTCGACGAGCACCGGGTCACGGTTGGCCGCCGGGAGGGAGCACACGACGAGCTCACCGGCGGGAATCGTGTGCCCGGCGACCTCGACCTCGGTCGTCGTCACGCGTGGGATCCCGGCGTGGACGATGCTCAACCAGCGCAGCAGTTCCTCGACGGCCGGCTCGACCGCCGCCGGCTCGTCGCGGACCGCCGCGAGCTGGTCGGGATGGCGCAGCAGCGCCAACGTGCCGAGCCCGAGCATGTTGGACGTCGTCTCGTGGCCGGCGACCAGCAGCAGGTTCGCGATCCCGACGAGCTCGTCGGTGCTCAGCTCGTCACCGTGCTCGCGCACGAGCATGCCGAGCATGTCCGCACCGGGCGCCGCCTGCGCCCGGGCGACGAGCCCGTGCATGTACGCCCGGGCGTCCCGGCCCAACGACAGGCGCTCCTCCAGCGGGATCGACAGGTCGAGTTGGCGCCGCGTGCGGTACTGGAACTCGTCGCGGTCCGCGTACGGCACCCCGAGGAGCTCGCAGATCACCAACGACGGGATGGGCAACGCAAACGAGGAGACGAGGTCGGCCGGTGGGCCGAGGCGCTCGAGCTCGTCGAGGTGCGCATCGACGATCTCGGTGATCCGCGGCTCCAGCCCGCGCATCCGGCGGACGGTGAACTCGGGTGTCAGCATGCGCCGCAGCCGCGTGTGCTCGGGCGGATCGAACGTCAGCAGCTGACCCGCCCGCATACGTGCCACCTCCTCCTCGGTGAGCTGCGGCGCGTCCGGCATCCCGAAGACGCGTCTGCCCGCGTTGCTGAACCGCCCCCAGTCGCCGAGCACCTCGCGGACGTCGTCGTACCGCGTCACCAGGTAGGCCGGCACGCCCAACGCCGTGACGATGCGACGCACGCCCTCGTCCCGCCGGACGGCGGCGAGCTCGTCCGTCGGATCGAATCCCGCGCGGCGCATGTGCAGGGGCATCACCGGAGCGTCTGTCATCCTTGGCTTCCTTGGCTCGGCCTGGCCGGGCTCGCGAGTCTACACACCTTTCAGGAAAGCGTGAATGTCAGGCGGGCGAGGGAGCGTGCAGGATGGCGGGAGGTCCCGGGGACCGTGACCCCGAGGCGGTGACGAGGTTCGTCGACCGCTTCGCCAGCGCGCTGACCGAGGCGGGCTTCCCGCGGATGGCGGCGCGGGTGTTCGTGACCCTGCTGTCCACCGACTCCGGGCGGTCGACCGCCGCGGAGCTGATGGAGACGCTGCAGGCCAGCGCCGGCGCGGTCTCCGGCGCTGTCCGATACCTCCTGCACGTCGACCTCATCGAGCGCGAGCACGAGCCGGGATCCCGCAAGGACCACTACCGGATCCGCGACGACGTGTGGCTCGAGGCGACCGTGCGGCGCGACAAGATGCTCGCCAAGTGGGACGCGACGTTGCGCGAGGGGATCAGCGCGGTGGGCGAGCACACGCCGGCGGGTGCTCGGCTCAGCGAGACCCGCGCCTTCTTCTCGTTCGTGCAGAAGGAACTGCCCGCCTTGCTCGATCGCTGGCACGAGTGCCGGACCACCCGCGCCGACGAGTCCGCCCCGACCGCGTGATCGATCTCACGGGACGGCATGGTCCAACCGGTCGATGACGTCGTCGACCTCGAGCGTGGCGGTCTCTCGAGGGAGCACCCACTGGAGGACGCGGCCGGCCTCGACCACGAGCCGACCGAGCCCCTGCGCATGCGCGTCGAGCAGGCCCTCCAGTCGTTGCCGCTCGGTCGGAGTCGGCTGGGCGGCGAGCAGCACGGCCGAGTCCCACGCCTCGCCCCGGGCGCGTTTGACGCTGAACCCGAGGATCGTCTCGTCGAGTCGCCCACCGACCACGTCGATGATCGCCGCGGCCGGTGAGAAGTCGTCCAGGACGCCCTGAATCCGGTCCAGCACCGAAATCAGGATGTCGTTGATCCTGTTGTAGTCGTTCTGCAGCGACGAGAGATCCGCGCCGTCGGCCATCTGCATGGTCGCGACGGCCAGGTCGACGTTGATGTGCGCGTTCACGCCCAGCACGAGGTGCTGGACGATCGCGAGGTCGGAGCGCTGTGTCGCGCCGAACGCGTCTCGCCACGTCACGAGCATCCCGTCCGAGCGGTCCTTCCAGGCCTGCAGCGGGGTGAAGTAGCGGTTGCCGAAGGCGACGTCGAAGCGCTCCATGCGGTCGTTGTCGTCGAACTTCTTGGCCAGGACGTCCCGTTGGATCTGTACGGTCACCTGCCGGTACAGCGACGCGAAGTAGCCGACGCGGTCGTTCTCCTCCTGGCAGCGCCGGACTTCCGCGGTCAAGCCGTCGACAACGTCCTGGATGTTCGTGGCGGTCATGGACCTCCCCCTTCGGTCACTCGTGCTCGCTCGTGCCAGACAGCTCGGCCCGCGACCTGCCGACGACCCTGCCTACGAACCGGACAGTCCGCCGAACCGGTGCACGAGCATTGCGGCCTCGACGCGGGTGTTCACCTCCAGCTTCGCGAGGATGTGGGACACGTGGACGCTGACCGTCTTCTCGCTGATGAACAGCGTGCGCGCGATCTCCCGGTTGGTGCGGCCCTCGGCGAGGACCGCGAGAACGAGACGCTCCCGCTCGGTGAGTCGCGCCAGCAGGACGTCGTACGGCGACGTCGTCGCGGAGCCGCTCGCGCGCGGAGACGGCTGCGCGGCGCCTCGCGCCGGCGAAGCGGCTGAGTCGGTGTCGTGCGGCGGGAGCACCACACGGCCGTGCGTGGCCAGCGTCTCCACCAGCTGGTGCAGCGGCCACGCCCCGAGCCGGTGCGCGGTCCGGTGCGCCTCCGCGAGGGCGTCGACCGCCCCCGCGGCACGCGCTCGCCGGCGGAACAACGCCTCGGCCTGGTGGTAACGGCAGTACGCCGCCGGATACGGCTGCGCATTGGCCGCCCAGGCGGCGGCGGCCGTGGCCCACAAGTCCGGGTCGGACTCGCCCGCCACCCGGCTCGCTTCCGCCTCGAAGAGCCGCAGGTAGCCAAGCACGGTCGCCCGAAGTCCGGGTGCCGCCGTCTGCGACCGCTCGACGAGTTCGCGCATGTGCTCGCGCAGCAGCTCGACCTGCGCCGGGTCGGGACCCTCGCCCCGCACGACCGCGAGGTCGGCGGCCTCCGCCTCCGCGCGAATCCCGTGCCACACCAGCGGCGCCAGCACCCAGATGTCCTCGTGGTCGCGCCCCGCCACCTGCAGGCCGCGCGCGATGTGTGCGCGGGCGACATCGGGGCGATCCTGGAACATCGCCAACCCGGCGCGGAGGGTGAGCAGGGGAGCCTGGAAGCGAGGGCCGACGGTCTGGTCGCACAGCGTCGTCAGAACGTCGAGCTCGTCCTCCGCGGTGCGAAGGTCGCCGCACCCGACCAGCAGCCGGCACCGCGCGAGCCGGAGCTCGATGGCGGCGGCCCCCGTCGGCGTCGCCGCCAG
>DATGDX010000218.1:0-3010 GCA_035310665.1 Mycobacteriales bacterium
CTCGCAGGGGGGACACGATGGCTGTAGTCGACCACGTGGTCGTGCTCGTTCTCGAGAATCGATCCTTCGATCACATGCTCGGTTATCTGGAGCATCCGAGTCCGGCCTTCGACGGACTCACCGACGGGTCGTACACGAATCCCGGTTGGGACGGTGGCCCACCGATCGCCACCAGCCCGACCGCGAAGACGGTGCTGCCGTTCGGGCCCGACCACGGGCACGACGCCGTGATGGAACAGCTCGCGCTCACCGGCTCCGGTGCCGCCCGGCACGCCACCAACCAGGGCTTCGTCCTCAGCTACGAGCGGAAAGGCCGGGGCCTGAGCCCTCCGCGGTTCGGCGGGTTGCTCGGCCCGCTGCTGAACCTGGTGGTCGACGGCACCGCCACCGCGGCGACCACTGGTCGCGGCCCATTGGTGATGTGCTGCCAGCCGATGTCTCACGTGCCCGTGCTGAGCAGGCTCGCGCTCGAGTTCGCCGTGTGCACCCGGTGGTTCTGCTCCGTGCCGGGCGAGACCTGGCCCAACCGCAACTTCCTACATGCGGCGACCTCCGACGGCGAGACCGGCAACGAGCTGCGCCCGTACACCAACCGAACTGTCTTCGACCTTCTCGACGACCACGGGGTGAGCTGGCACGTCTACCACGACGACACCCCGCAGGTGTGGGCCTTCCCCGCGCTGTGGGACACCCCGGAGCGACACGCCAACTGGTACCACCTCGACGACTTCGTGACCCACGTCGCCACGGGCGAGCTGCCCGCCTACTCGTTCCTGGAGCCCAACCACCGTCCCCCGGTGCACACGGCGGAGTACGCACCGCTGATCGGCTCGGCGAGCGTCAGCAACAGCCAGCACCCGGAGAACAACCTGGTCAGCGACGCGGCCTACGACGGCTACGGGGACGAACTCGACAACGACTTCACCCGCGCCGAGGCCCTCGTCGCCACGGTGTACGAGGCGCTGCGTGCGAACCCGGCGGTGTTCGACCGGACGATGCTCCTCATCACCTACGACGAGCACGGGGGGCTGTACGACCACGTCGCGCCACCGACCGACGTCCCCGGCCCGAGCGGCGGCCCGTCACTGCTCCGCCGGTTGCAGCGGTTGCTGTTCCACCGGCAGGCCGCCGCGTTCGACTTCACGATGCTCGGTCCTCGGGTGCCCGCGGTCGTCGTCTCCCCGCACATCGCTGCCGGCACCGTCGACACCGAGGTGCACGAGCACTCGAGCGTTCCGGCGACTCTGCGCGCGCTGTTCACCCCGGACGCATCACCGTTGACCGAACGAGACCGGTGGGCGACGCCGTTCCACAACCTGGCGACTCTCGATCGGCCGCGGAACGACCTGCCTGACCTGTCGGCGTTCGCCCAGCCGCGCCTGTTCCCAACTCAGGCAGGCGAGGCGGGGGCGCCGCCACCGGTTCCCGCCGCGGGCGAACCCGGCCAGACCGCGCCGAGTGCCGACGGCCAGATGCCCGACTACTACCAGGCGTTCGTCACGCTCGCGGAACAGGTCCACGACCACCTTCTCAGCGTCGGCGAACCCGAAGCGGCGGACCCACTGCCCGGCGCCCGCGTCGACCGCGCAACCGAGATCACGAACCGGTTCTCGCGGGCCGCGCACCGACACAGGCAGCGGCGTTGATCCGGCGGGCTTAAGGCGGCGGGGGGGCCAGCGGCCGACTGAGCCGGTCGCGGCGGAAGGCCCGCTGGACGTCACGGCGGTCGGCGCCGTAGCGGTAGATGCGGACGCGCGGAGACCAGAATACCAGGAATCGCCGGCACGGCTTCCCCGAGGGGCCGCGGAGTGATGGAGGCAGCATGACGGCAGCGTCCGCCGCACCAGCGCCGGATAGACCCGAGCACGTCGATACCGTCGTGGTGGGATCAGGGTTCGACGGGTCCGTCGCGGCGTACCGCATCGCCGAGGCTGGTCACTCGGTGCTGGTTCTCGAGCGCGGCAAGGCCTACCCGCCCGGGAGCGGCGCATCGTCGACGAGACGGCCGACGGCTTTGCAGACCGATTCCTTCGCCCGCCGGACATCAGCCAGTAAAGAGCGGCGATTAGGCGGGGCAGCCTGGTGCCGACCGTTTCCGAGTGCCTCCGGGTGAGGCGCCCAGCAGGGTCGCCTGGGGCCTGGCTATTCTTAGCCTAACTAGTGGCTGACGTCGGTGGGGCGTTGAAGGAACCGGTTCGCAAAGCGGTCGGCCATCTCGTCGACGATGCGCCGCAGGCCGTCCGGACGCTGGCTCAGCTGCTCTAAGACCAGCGGAAGCTGCGCGTCGACGACGGGACCCGCCAAGCGAGTCGCGACTTCGTCGACCACCTCGTCCAAGGCAGGGGAGCGTACGGTCGTGACCGCGGCGTGCCGCACTAGGTCGTCCGCGCGTCGCCGGTAGTTCTCCTCCGCCCGGCGCCCTCGTTCGGCCAGCCGCACCAGTCGGGCGGCCGCGAGACGTGAGCCGCTGTCGACAAGCGGTACCCGCGCAACCCGTCGCCCGATCGGACGAAGCACCCGCGCCGCGGTGCCCAGCGGGCCCGCTGCCCGCCGCTGCACCTGCTCTTCTGCCTCCGCGATCAGACCGATCGCGAGGTGACGCAGTGACAGGGCACCAGGTGCAGAGGCCGCTGGCTCGGCGTCCACGTCCGGTACGACGCGAGGGCTCGTACGCTTGGCGCTCACGGGCACCACCACCCGCCACCTGTCGCGCATCGGGTGGATCGAAGACCTACTCCTCGCCCTTCTCGTCCTTCTCGGGCGCCCCGGCGCCGAGCGCCTTGCCGGCGGAGCGGACGACGCCGCGGAGGAAGTCGTACTGCGTTTGCACGAGGCGATCCGCCATCTCGAAGCCGGCGTCGATGACCTCCTGCCGTTTCGACGGCCCCTCGCCGTGCGGCGGGAGCGACTTGTCGACGGTCTCGGCGAACTTGCGGACGGCCTCGAGCGCGGCCTGCTGGCCGGTCTTGACCGACTCGAGCACCTGCTCGGACAACTCCGTGGGCTTGTC
>DATGDX010000219.1:0-3129 GCA_035310665.1 Mycobacteriales bacterium
CCCATCGGTCACGATGGTCACCGAGCGGGCCCAGTTGAGCAGGGTGGTCGCGAAGCCGACGAGACGCTCGTCCCAGCCGAGCGCGACGACGTCCCGGTTCTCCGCGTCGTACCCGTCGCAGGCGGGGCAGTGGAACACCGAGGCGCCGTAGTGCTCCGCGAACCCCTCGAGATCCGGGAACGCGTCGGCGACGCCGGTCGCGAGCACCACGCGCGCGCTCGTCAGCACGGTTCCGTCGTCGAGCCGCAGCTCGAACTGCCCCGGCTCACCGCCCGCCTGCACCACGCGCCCCGTCCGCCACCACGCGGTCGGGTATCTCAGCAGGTCGCGTCGGGCGGCCTCGAGGAACTCGATCGGCTGCAGCGGGTCCCGGCCGAGGTACCCGTGGGTCCGTTCCACCGACGCCGCGCGGTAGTCCTGCGAGTCGACGACCAGCACCGCGCGGCGGAACCGCAACAGCCACGTCGCCGCCGCGAGCCCGGACGCGCCGCCCCCGACGACGACCGCGTCGTACCGGGGCCTCATACGAGCTCCAGCAGACGATTGCGCTGCACCGCCTCCAGCGCCAACGTCTTGTAGCCGACCTCCTCGAACAGCACGACGATGCGGTCGCCCTCGTAGCGCATCACCAGCCCGGCACCCCACTCCTTGTGGCGGACGCGGGCGTTGAGGGGGTACGGCGAGTCGCTCGAGTCGGGCTGTTCCGCCGCGGTCCCCTCGACGCAGGTGTCGCAGCGTCCGCACGGCTCGACGAGCTCCTCGCCGAAGTACCCGAGCAGGTACTGGCGGCGGCACCCCAGTGTCTCGGCGTACCCCCGCATCATCTCCACGCGCGACTGGTCAACGCGCCGGCGCGCCGCGGCCTCGTCCAGGGCCCGCTCGGTGGCCGCCACCGGGTCGTCCTCCACGGCGGTCAGCCGCCCGTCCGGGGTGACCTCGACCGCCTCGGCCTCCTCCAGCAGGTTCACGACCGTGGTGAGCTTGCCGCCGGACACCTCCGCGGCCTCCCGCAGCGCCCCGGACTCCACCGGCTCGTCGGCGTGCGTCAGCAGCGTCGCGACACGCCGGACCGCGTCCTCGTCCGGTTTGCCGGAGGCGAAGAACCGGCGCAACCCCAGGTCCTCGGGGCGGTAGCACAGCACCGCCACCGCCGGCTTGCCGTCCCGGCCGGCGCGGCCGATCTCCTGGTAGTAGGAGTCGACCGAGTCGGCGACCGCGGCGTGCAGCACGAACCGCACGTTCGGCTTGTCGATGCCCATGCCGAACGCGGTGGTGGCGACGACGACGTCGAGGTCGTCCGCCATGAACGCGTGCTGCACCTCCTCGCGGTCGGCGGCCTTCATCCCGGCGTGGTAGGGCCGCGCCCGCAACCCGATCTCGGCGAGGGAGGCGGCGTACGTCTCCGCGTCCTTGCGGGTCGCGGCGTACACGATCCCGGGCTTCTCCTCCCCGGCGGCGCGCAGCACGACCGCCTCCCGCTGCGCGTCCTCGTCGGTGAACGCCAGGACCTCGAGGAACAGGTTCGGCCGGTCGAAGCCGCGCACCACCTGCCGCACGTCGCGCATCCCGAGCCGCTCGACGATCTCCTCACGCACCGGCGGCGCCGCCGTCGCCGTGAGCGCGAGCACGGTCGGGTGGACGAGCCGCTCGACGACGTCGCCGAGCCGCAGGTAGTCGGGGCGGAAGTCGTGCCCCCAGGCGGAGACGCAGTGGGCCTCGTCGACGACGAACAGGCTCGGCTTCGCGGCGGCGAGGGACTCGACGACCTCGGGCTTCGCGAGCTGCTCCGGGGAGAGGAACACGAACTCGGCGTCGCCGGCGTGCACCGCCTCGAACGCCGCCTCCTGCTCACGACCCGACTGCGTCGAGTTCGCGGCCACGGCCCCGCCCGCGGCCTCCCCGCGCGCCTGCAACGCCGCGACCTGGTCGCGCTGGAGGGCGATGAGCGGCGAGACGACGACGGTGGGGCCGTCGAGCAGCAGCGCCGGCAGCTGGTAGCAGGCCGACTTGCCCGACCCCGTCGGCATGACGACGAGCGTGTCGCGCCCCGCGAGCACCGCCTCCATCGCCTCCAGCTGCCCCGGGCGCAGCTGCGTCCAGCCGAACGTGTCGCGGGCCAGCGCGCGCAGCTGCGCGGCCGGGGTCGAGGTGGCGGTCAGCAGATCCTCCGAGAGGTCCGGTGGGACGGGTGGCGCGCTGGGACGGGTGGCGCGCTGGGACGGGTAGCGGAACATCCGCCGCGGTGGCACGCTGCGCGGCCGTCTGCCGCACCGCTACCCGGATCCCAAGGTCGGGGAACCAGCGGCGGCCCGGCCCGGGGCGCAGGCCGCGCCTCGGCCGTGCTCACCCGACCCGCGCAACTACTTGTTGTAACCGCTTGGGTCTTTGGTCACCAGATACCCGGCGCTCCGGCCCTGCCGATCGCACCCGTCGCCGCCGATGCTCCTGTCAGGCCGTCTTCGACGGCGTCGTCTTCAGCGGGGGGCCGCATGAGCCGTCGGCAGGTTGAGCAACGGCTGCGCAGCGCGCGCGGGCACCTCGACGCGGTGCTTCGGATGGTCGAGGAGGAGCGGCACTGCCTCGATGTCCTCCACCAACTGGGGGCGGTCCAGGCGGCGATCGAGCGGACCAAGCGGGCCGTGCTCGAGGAGCACCTGCGCACGTGCGTGCAGGAGGCGTACGCCGCGGGGCAGGTCACCGACCTCGCCGGGGAGATGCTCGACGCCGTCTTCGGCGGTCGCCCGTCGTCGACCAGGCACTGTGGCGACGCCGGGGAGGACCTGGCGGTCGCGGTGCCGTCGAAGAAGCGTGCGGGGGTCGACGCGTTGCCCGCGCGCGTCCGCGCGTCCTGACCCCTGTGCCCCCGTGCGGGCGACCGGGACCGGCTAGTGGTCCTGCCCGTTAGTTCGTCTGTGATGGATTGGCCTGCCAGGCAGCAGGGTCGTTGAGGTAGAGCCCACACGCGCAGTCGAGGGCTTCTTCGGGGCTGCCTGCGGCGGATCCGCTGGGCAGGACGCTGTCTTGGTAGTCGTCGTGGCTGGCCCGGTAGATCGCAAACCCCCACGCGCTGGCGTAACCGGCGTAGCGCAGCCGGCACAGCCGCAGGACCTCTCCGTCGGGCAGCTGACC
>DATGDX010000220.1:0-1904 GCA_035310665.1 Mycobacteriales bacterium
GGACGGTGGTGCGCACAATCGCGGCACCCGGATCGCGCCCGCGGCGGTGCTCGTCGAGTTCCGCGGCAACCCGTCCAGCCCGGTGGTCGCGATGCCGCGGTTCCTTCGCCTGTCCACCGGCAATCCCCGCGCCGCCGCGACCCAGCCGGTCACGACGGGCGCGCCGCAGTGGAGCTGCTCCGGTTTCCCTGACCGGCGCACCAGGCTCTACCCGCTGTGCCCCGGCGGGCAGCAGGTGCTCCGGATCTACGACTTCCCCAGCTGCTGGGACGGCCGGCGTACCGACAGCCCCGACCACCGCTCCCACGCCGCCTTCCCCGCGCCGGACGGACAGTGCCCCGCGACCACAGTGCCGGTCCCGCAGTTGCACCTCGAGGTCGCCTACTCGGTCCCGCCCGGCCGCAGCTTCGCGCTCGACACGTTTCCTCAGCAGCACCGCAACCCGATAACGGATCACGGGGATTTCGTCAACGTGATGCCGGATCCCCTGATGGCCGAGGTCGTCGCGTGTCTCGACGGGGGGGTGCACTGCGGAGGGTGACGATCGTGCCAACCGCGCCGTGTGACCCCGCTCAAGGTCGGCCCGCTCGAATCCGAGGCAACGAGGTGGCCGTCCGCTAGGGTCCGCAGCGGTGGGCCCGTGACGGCGGCCGGCGGCGTTCTGACCGTGCGGAGAGCGACGAAGTGAAGATCCTGCACACCTCGGACTGGCACGTGGGCAAGAAGCTGCGCGGCGTCTCCCGGGCGGAGGAGCAGGAGCGGGTCCTCGCCGAGATCGTCGCGCTTGCCTTCGCGGAGCGGGTCGGCCTCGTGCTCGTCGCCGGTGACCTGTTCGACACGGCGGCCCCCGCGCCGGAGATGGTCGGCCTCGTGTACCGGACCCTCCTCGCCCTGCGCGACTCCGGTGCGCAGGTGGTGGTCGTCGGTGGCAACCACGACAACCAGGCGGGGCTCGACGCGCTCGCACCGCTGCTGCGTGCGGTCGGCATCGCCGCGCTCGGACAGGTCGCGCGCGCCGGCGACGGGGGGTTCGTCGAGCTGGTGACCCGGGGCGGCGAGAAGGCGTGTCTCGCGCTGGTGCCGTTCCTGTCGCAGCGCTACGTCGTGAAAGCCGACGCGCTCATGGACGCCGACGCGGCGCAGCACACCGCGACGTACGACGACCGCGTGCGGCGCATTGTCGCCGCGTTGACCGACGGGTTCCGCCCCGACGCCGTGAACATCGTCGTCGCGCACCTCATGGTCCGCGGCGGCATGCTCGGTGGCGGCGAGCGGGACGCGCAGACCATCTTCGAGTACTGCGTCGACGCCGCCGCCTTTCCCGGCACCGCCCATTACGTGGCGCTCGGTCACCTGCACCGCTTCCAGCAGGTCGGCGGCACCCTGCCCGCCTACTACTCCGGCTCGCCGTTCCAGGTCGACTTCGGTGAGAGCGAGGACGAGAAGGGCGTGGTCCTCGTCGAGGCGTCCCCCGGCGTTCCGGCGAAGGTGCGCTTCCGGCCGCTCACCGCCGGCCGGCGGCTGCGGACCCTGCACGGCACGCTCGCCGAGCTGGCCGCGCTCGCCCCCTCCGTCCGCGACGACCTGCTGCGCGTCCTCGTCCGCGAACCGCGCCGCCCGGGTCTCGCGGACGAGGTGCGCGACGTGCTGCCGGCCGCGGTGGAGGTGCGCATCGACCGCAGCTCGACAGCTCGCGCGAGCGCGAGGGTGAGCGGGTGGCCCAGCGTGCCCAGCGGAGCGCGCACGAGCTGTTCGCGGCCTTCCTGGAGGAGCGGGGCTACGCCGACCCGCGGCTCACCGCGCTGTTCGCGGAGCTGTACGACGAGGCGAGGGCGGAGGCGTGAGACCGATCGCGCTCGCCGCGGAGGGCTTCGGCCCGTTCCGCGACCGCATCGACGTGGACT
>DATGDX010000221.1:0-23150 GCA_035310665.1 Mycobacteriales bacterium
GGGGCTCGGCAAGCTGCACGGGGCGCTCTACGCCACCTCGGACGCCGTGGCGGGCGAGCTGGCTCGGGCCGCGGCGCTCAGCGGCGAGCGGGTCTGGCGCATGCCGCTGGTGGACGACTACCGCAGCGGGCTCGACTCGCCCATCGCGGACCTGGCGAACATCGACACGAAGCGGTTCTCCGGCGGCTCGATCACCGCGGCGCTGTTCCTCCGCGAGTTCACCGGCGGGCGGCCGTGGGCGCACCTCGACATCGCCGGGCCGGCGCGGGCGGACGCGGACGAGCACGAGGTCACCAAGGGCGGCAGCGGCTACGGCGCGCGGCTGCTCGTCCGGTGGCTTGAGGACCTCGGCGAGCCGGTCGGCCGCTGACCGACCCCGCCGCCCGGCCACCGCGCCGACACGGTAGCCGGGCGCGACGTACCTGCGTGGTCACCGTGCTCCACAACCGGGGGCAAAACCCCCGGCTTTCGGTGCCGTTGATCAGGTTTGCTGATCGACGGCACCCCAGAGGGGTTAGGGCAGCGAGCGGGTCAGCGCAGCGAGTGGTAGAGGGCGAGCGTCTGCTCGGCCACCGTCGGCCAGGAGAACTCGCCGACCGCGCGGCGCCGGCCCGCCCGGCCCATCGCGTCGGCCCGGGCGGTGTCGCGCGTCAGCGCGTTCACCGCGTCCGCGAGGCCACGCTCGAACGACGCGGGGGAGGTCGCGTCGTACGGCACCAGCAGCCCGGTCTCGCCGTCGGACACGACCTCGGGAATCCCGCCGACCGCGGACGCCACGACGGCGGTCTCGCAGGCCATCGCCTCCAGGTTGACGATGCCCATCGGCTCGTAGACGGACGGGCAGACGAACACGGTCGCCGCGGACAGGAACGCGAGCAGCTCGTCCCGGGGTGTGATCTCCTCCAGCCAGACGACCGAGTGGCCGTCCCGCTGGAGCTGCGCCACGGCCTCGGCGACGTCCGAGCGGATCTCCGGCGTGTCCGGCGAGCTGGCGCACAGCAGGAGCTGCGCATCCCTGTCGAACGCCCGCGCGGCGTGCAGCAGGTGCCGGATCCCCTTCTGCCGGGCCATGCGCCCGACGAAGAGCACGACCGGCCGGTCCGGGTCCAGGCCCCTCCGGCGCAACGCGTCGGCGCCGTCGACCGGCCGGAACTCCTCGGTGTCGATCCCGTTGTGGATAACGTGCACGCGCGCGGGGTCGACCCGGGAGTACGTCGTGAGGACGTCGTGCCGCATGCCCTTCGACACCGCGACGACCGCGTCGGCGGCCTCCACCGCGACCCGCTCCGCCCAGCACGACACCGCGTAGCCACCGCCGAGCTGCTCGGCCTTCCAGGGTCGCAGCGGTTCGAGCGAGTGCGAGGTCATCACGTGCGGGGTCCCGTAGAGGAGCTTGGCGAGGTGCCCGGCGAGGTTCGCGTACCACGTGTGCGAGTGGACTACGTCGACCCCGGCGACATCCGCGGCGATGAGCAGGTCCGTCGACAGCACCCGCAACGTGCTGTTCGCGTCGTCGAGCGCGTCCCACGACGGGTAGGCGTGCGCGAGCGGATCCGTCCGGGCCCGGCCGAAGCAGTGGACCGTGACCTCCGCACGCCGGGCGAGCTCCCGGGCGAGGTACTCGACGTGCACCCCCGCCCCGCCGTAGACGTCCGGGGGATACTCCCGTGACAGCAGCCCGACGCGCACGCGACGAACCTACCCAGCCCCGCGAGGACCACTTAGGGTCGCCCCATGTCTGGACGACGGGTGCTGGGGATCGTGCTCGCCGGCGGTGAGGGCAAGCGGCTGATGCCGCTGACCGCCGACCGGGCGAAGCCCGCCGTGCCGTTCGGCGGTGTCTACCGCCTCGTCGACTTCGTGTTGTCCAACCTCGTCAACGGCGGCTACCTGCGGTTGTGCGTCCTCACGCAGTACAAGTCCCACAGCCTCGACCGGCACATCACGATGACGTGGCGGATGTCGACGCTGCTGGGCAACTACGTGACCCCGGTCCCGGCCCAGCAGCGGTTGGGCCCGCGGTGGTACCAGGGCTCCGCCGACGCGATCTACCAGAGCCTGAACCTGGTGTACGACGACGAGCCGGACTACGTCGTGGTCTTCGGCGCCGACCACGTCTACCGCATGGATCCGCGGCAGATGGTCGAGCAGCACATCGACTCCGGCGCCGGGGTGACGGTCGCGGGCATCCGCGTGCCCCGCGAGCAGGCCGACCAGTTCGGCGTCATCCAGACCGGCCCGGACGGCCGGACGATCGAGGCGTTCCTGGAGAAGCCGAAGGACCCGCCCGGGCTGCCCGACGACCCCGCCAGCGTCTTCGCCTCGATGGGCAACTACGTGTTCACCGCCGACGCGCTCCTCGAGGCGCTGCGCATCGACGCCGGCGACGAGGGGTCGGTGCACGACATGGGCGGCAACATCATCCCGTTGCTGACCAAGCAGGGCGCCGCCCAGGTCTACGACTTCGCGAACAACGTCGTCCCTGGGGCGAGCGACCGCGAGCGCGGCTACTGGCGCGACGTCGGCACGCTGGACGCCTACTACGAGGCGCACATGGACCTCATCTCGGTCCACCCCGTGTTCAGCCTCTACAACCGGTCGTGGCCGATCTTCACGAACGTCCCCTCGCTGCCTCCCGCCAAGTTCGTCCACGAGGCGCCGGGGCGGACTGGCCACGCCCTGGACTCGATCGTCTCGTCCGGCGTGATCGTCTCCGGCGGAACCGCCCGGCGCTCCGTGCTGTCCCCGAACGTGCGCGTCCACTCGGGGGCCGTGGTCGAGGGGTCCGTGGTCATGGACGCGACCCACATCGGCGCGGGCGCGGTGGTGCGCAACGCGATCCTGGACAAGAACGTCGTAGTCCCGCCGGGTGCCCGCGTGGGCGTCGACCCGGGTGAGGACGCAGCGCGCGGATTCACGATCTCGCCGGGGGGCGTGACCGTCGTCGGCAAGAACGTGCACGTCCCCGGGTAGCCCGCCCGCATCGCGCGCCGGACGGGTGACGTCGCGCCGGGCGGAGATGTGGAGAGCGGGGCCGGACCGGGCGGTCCCGGCGGGGGAGCAGGACGAGCCCGGCTCGGCGAGGGACAGGTCGCCGACCCGACCGGCCGGACCTCGAGGGGGGAACGAGATCCGGGGCGGCGCGGGCAGCTCCCGCTCTCCACACTGGTTGTCTCGGCGGTGCCCGTCGCCACCTGAAGGGCACAGATGCCCTAACTTCGCCTGCCGCCGATGCGTCACGGGTCAGGTCCGGCTGCGGGCCGTCTCGAGGATGCCCTCGCGGACCGCGGTCGCCAGCGCCTCGAGCTTCGAGTGGACCCCGAGCTTGGCGAGGATGCTCGCGACGTGGTTGCGCACGGTGTGGACACTGATGGTCAGCCGAGCTGCGATCGCGGCGTTCGACAGCCCGTCGGCGAGCAGCCGCAGCACCTCCAGCTCCCGCGCGGTCATGTCCGCGCCCACGCCACGGAACCCCGGCTGCATCCGGGGGAGCAGGCGCGAGAGCAGGGCAGGGGAGATGACCGCCTCGCCCACCGCCGCGGCCCGGATCGCCGCGACCAGCTCGTCGAGCGGCGCCGTCTTCGTGACGAAGCCGGTGCACCCGGCGTCGACGGCGGCGAGCAGGACGCCGTCGTTCTCGGCGCTCGTGAGCATGACAATCTGTCGCGCGGCACCGGTGGCCCGGATGGCGCGGGCGAGCGCGACGCCGTCCCCGTCGGGCAGGCGGTAGTCGACGACCACCACGTCCGGCTTGCTCGCCGCGACGAGGGACAGCGCCTCGCGCACCGTGCGGGCCGACCCGACGACGGACAGGTCCGCCTGCTGCTCGAGTGCCAGCCGCAGGCTCTCGGCGAACATCGCGTGGTCGTCCACGATCACGATCCGGGTGCTGCGGCGCTGGGCGGGGGGCAGGGGCGCCATTCCGACTCCTGAACCTTGCTCGGGGTGGTGGTCGAATAACCCTTGGAGACCGGTTGTAGACCGCCCGAAGCGACCCCGCCCGGCTCGTCCGCGCGTCCCAGGCGGAAATGGCACGGGTGCACCAGCGCCGGCTGCGGCCGGTCCGGCTCCGGTGACGCACGTGTGCCTGTACGCGCGGGCGAGCGTGGGGTCAGCGTGAGGGAACGGGCGGCGGGTCACCGTCGGCCGCGCGCTGGGGTCCCTCGAACGACGACGGGGACAAGAGCGACGGAACCGATCGGGGCGGGGAGCGGCGTCGGATGGCGAGCGGCTGGGGCGGACACGTCGCCGCGTCCCCCTCCTCGGGTCGCCCTGGTCAGCCACGTCCCGTGACGGTCGTGATCGGGGACGACGAGCCGGTCATCGTCGAGGCGCTCACGGAGGTGCTCGCCGAGGAGCGGGACATCACGCTCGTCGGCACGGCCTCGACCGGGGACGCCACGCTCGCGCTGGTGCGCGAGCACCGGCCCGACGTGGTCCTCCTCGACGTGCGGATGCCGGGGGGCGGGCTGGCCGCGGCGCGCCGGCTGGTCCGGGAGTGCCCGGGCGCCCGGATCGTCGCGCTGTCGGCCCACACCGACCCCGGAACCGTCGGCGACATGCTCCAGGCCGGCGCCGTCGGGTTCCTCGCGAAAGGGGCACTGACCGCCGACCTCGCGGAGTCGATCCGTCGCGCGGCCCGCGGTGAGGTCGTCTTCGCTACCGACAGCGCCGCCCTCGCCCTGCGGCAGACGCTCGGCGAGCTGTGCCGGCTCCGCCGGGAGGCCGAGCGCCTGCGGCTGATCGCGGCCGCTCGCGAGGACCAGCTGCGCCAGCTCGGGGCGCGGTGGGCGGAGTCCGGCTGCTGAGCGGGTGCCGCGGCCACCGCGGGACCGCGGGGCGCACCCGCGCGGGACGGCTCACCCGGTCCTGACGCTCACCCGAACTTGACGGCGGCGAGCAGCCCGTCCCCGAGCGGGAGCAGCACCGGGATGAGCCGCTCGTCGGCGCGCACCGCCTTGCCGAGTTCGCGGATCGCGACCGTGTCCGCGTCCCGCGCCGCGGGGTCCGCGACCCGGTCGTGCCACAACGCGTTGTCGAACACGACCACGCCGCCCGGGTGCAGCAGCCGCAGCGCCTCGTCGAGGTAGTCGGCGTACTCGGTCTTCACCGCGTCGCAGAAGATCAGGTCGTACCCGCCGTCGGTGAGCCGGGGAAGGACGTCGAGCGCCCGTCCGCTGATCAGCCGGGTGCGGTTGCCGGCGATGCCCGCGTCCGCGAACGCCAGCCGGGCCAGCCGCTGATGCTCCGGCTCCACGTCGACGGTCGTGAGCACACCCCCCGGAGCCATGCCGCGCAGCAGCCACAGGCCGGACACCCCGCACCCGGTGCCCACCTCGACGACCGCGCGGGCGGCCACGGCGGCCGCGACGAAGCGCAGCGCTGCACCTGCTCCCGGGCCGACGGGCGTCGCGCCGACCTCGGCGGCGCGCGCTCGCGCCGCCGCGAGGACGTCGTCCTCCGGCAGGAAGCCTTCCGCGTAGGCCCGGCTGGCCTCGGGGCTGCCGCTGATCAGGTCCTCCTCGGTCCGCGTCCCGTGCGTCTGCCCGTCGGCAGCCTAGTGAAGCGCCGATTCCCGTGGCGGGCGGGCTCGTCCGGTCCGCCGCCGGGTGGAACCCGACGCGACGCCGGCGCGTTGCACAAGCCACCGGGCATACGCGTCGACCGCCGTTCTCGCGTGTCCGGTCGAGCCCCGTGGGGCGTTCCGGCGCGGAGGGAGATCGGGCAGGATGGACGCGACAGCGGTCCGCCGAACCGAGGGGAGGTTGCGCGTGCCGTCCCCGCCCGACCCGACGGCGGCGCCCGACTCGACGGCGGCGCCTGCCGGTCCCACACCGCCGGTCGGCGCGTGGACGCCGCCGAGCTGGGACGAGATCGTGCGGACCCACGCCGACCGCGTCTACCGGCTGGCGCTGCGGCTGACCGGCAACGCGCACGACGCGGAGGACCTCACGCAGGAGGTCTTCGTCCGCGTGTTCCGCTCGCTCGGGTCTTACACCCCCGGCACCTTCGAGGGCTGGCTGCATCGGATCACCGTCAACCTCTTCCTCGACACGGTGCGACGGCGGGGACGGGTCCGGATGGACGGCCTGCCGGAGGACGCCGCGGAACGGTTGCCGGGTCGGGAGCCGACACCCCCGCAGGCGTACGACCAGCGCCACCTCGACCGCGACGTCACCGCTGCGCTCGCGGCGCTCCCCCCGGAGTTCCGGGCCGCCGTCGTCCTCTGCGACATCGAGGGCCTCTCCTACGAGGAGATCGCCGCGACGCTCGGGGTCAAGCTCGGCACCATCCGCAGCCGCATCCACCGCGGCCGGACCCAGCTGAAGGCCTCCTTGGCTCACCGGGCGCCGCGCCCCGAGCGCCGGCCGGCTGCCAACGAACCGAGCCGGGAGGTGTGATGAGCCACCTCAGCGACCGGCTCGCCTCCCTGGTCGACGGCGAGCTCGACCACGACGGCCGCGACCGGGTGCTGGCGCACCTGGCCGCGTGCGCCGAGTGCCGTCGCGAGGCCGACGACCTGCGGGCGCTCAAGGCACGCCTGGCCCGGCTGTCCGATCCGCCGGCTCCGCCGGAACTGGTCGCGCGACTGCTCGCGCTGGGCACCACGACCCCCGCCCGACCGTCCGACCCACCGTGCGCGCCGCCGCCGGGGTCCGCGGTCGCGCCCGGCACCGCGCGTCCCCGCGCGCAGCGACGGCCGCGCCGGCGCCCCGGCTCGACGCGCCCCGGCCTCGGCCGCCCGCGGGCGACCCGGTTCGCCCTCGCCGGCGGCGCCCTCGCCGCCGCCGCGCTCGGCACCGCGTTCGCGGTCGGCGGTCCCACTCCCGGCCCGCGCCCCGCCGTCGTCCCCCCGGTGGGGTCGTACGCCGTCGAGCACGCGGCCACCGCCCGGGAGGTGCCGTTCGGCGACCTCGCCAGCGTGGCCGCGGTGACCGCGTCGGTCCCGGCCGTGACCGTGTCCGTTCCTCGGTCCGTTCCGCGCGCGACCGTGTCCGTTCCGGGCGAGCCCGCGCGGTGAGGCGCCGCCTCGGTGCCGGGGTGGCCGGTGCCGTGGCCGTCACGGGTGCCGCGCTCGTCCCGGGACCCTCGCCCGCGGGGGATCCGCACCGGGCACGTGCTCCCCGACCTGCAGGCGCAACCCCGCTGGTGTCGCCGGCCCTCCGCGATGCCGACGCGGGGGCGGCCCCGGGCGCCCTGCTCGAACGCGCCGCCGCGGCCGCCGACGCCGTCGCCTACTCCGGGGTCCGGCTCGTTCGCGGGCCGACGCGCGCCGCCATCGTCGACCTCGTCCACGTCCCGGGGCACGCGACCCTGCTCCGCGTGCGCCCCGCCGCCCCGCCGGCTCACGCGGTCGGCGCGGCGCCGTTCCAGCGTTACCCCGACCGGGAGGCGACCGGGAAGCCGCACGCGGCGGTCGCGCCGCTCGGGCGCGCCTACGACGTGTCGCTCGCCGGAACCGGGACGATCCTCGGCCGCGAGGCCGACCTCGTCGAACTGCGCGGCCACGGCCGCCACGACCGGCAGGGCCGCCTCGCCGCCCGGCTGTGGCTGGACCGGCGGACGGGACTGACGTTGCGCCGTGACGTCTTCGACGCGACCGGTGCCGTCGTCCGCAGCAGCGCGTTCGTCGCCCTCGCCGTCGCCGACGCCGTCCCGCGAGGACCGGCCGCCGACCGTCAGCTCGCCCGCGGACCCGAGAGGCCGCCATCACTTCTGGCGCTGCCCGCCCGGCCGCTCCCGCTCCCCACCGCACGCCGCCCACAGGCACGCCACCCACCGCGCGGTGGTCCACGCCGCTCGACGGCCGGGCGATCGTGCGGCTGCGGGCGACCGGCTGGCCGGTGCCGGCGACGCTGCCCCCCGGACTCGTGCTGGCCACCGTTCGCCGTGGCCTCGGCACGGACCCGCCCGAGCTGCACCTGCGCTACACCGACGGGCTGGCTACCGTGTCCGTGTTCACCACTCGCGGCCGGCTCAGCACGCGCTTGCCCGGGTCGTGGCGGGTGCACGACGTGAGCGGCCGCCGCGTCCAGGTCCCCGCCCGCCGGGACGGTCTCTCGGCAGCCGCTGGTGTTGGGAGGGCCCGGAGTGGTGTACACGATGATGGCCGACGCGCCGGCGGAGGTCGTCGCCGCGGCGGTCGCGGCGCTGCCGCCGGCTGCCGGCGAGGGCCCGCTGCGGCGGCTCGGCCGGGGACTGGCGCGAGTCGGGTCGTGGCTCGACCCACTCGGATGACGGCGACGGGGCCTGGTTGGAACGGGACCGGGCCTGGTTGGAACGGGACGGAGCCTGGTTGGCAGGGGACGGAGGGAGATCGATGGGCGACGGTGAGGAGCCCGGGCCGGGCGCCTCGAGCTGGTGGTCCCGGGATCCCCACGACCCGTGGACCCCACCGGAGGAGACCAGGCAGTACGTCGCACCGGACGTCGCACCGGACGTCGCACCCGCCGCGCCCGCCGGTGCCAGCGGCGAGCCGGCCACCGCCCTCCCGGACGCCCGCGGCACGAGCCCCGTGCCCGCCGACCCTCCGTCCTGGGGCTCGTCGTCCATCCTCCTCGAGCCGCCCGCCCGCGGCACGCCGAGGTGGACGCTGCTGCTCGGGTTGGCGGTCGTCGTCGCGCTGCTCGCCGGTGGCCTCGGCGCCGTCGTCGGCGCCTGGGCCTCGGACCGCCGGGCCCCCGCCGTCCTCGACCCCACCGCGAGCCTCGGCAGCGCGCCGCAGGCAACGACGGCGCGCCCGCGGGACTCGGTTGCGGGCGTCGCCGCCCGCGTGCTGCCGGCCGTCGTCTCGGTCGACGTACGGACCCAGGACGGCCGTGACACCGGGTCCGGGTTCGTCATCCGGTCCGACGGCTACGTCCTCACGAACAACCACGTGATCTCTGCCGCCGCGACCGGAGGCGGCCGGATCGCCGTCGAGTTCTCCGACCGCACATCGGTGCCGGCCCGTATCGTCGGGCGCGACCGGCAGTCGGACCTGGCCGTGCTGAAGGTCAACGGGGTGTCTGGTCTGCGGGCGGTCGCCCTGGGCAGGTCGAGCGCCCTCGTCGTCGGCGACCCGGTCGTGGCCATCGGCTCCCCACTCGGGCTCGCCGGGACGGTTACCGCCGGGATCATCAGCGCCGTGGACCGGCCGGTGCGCGCGGGCGGCCAGGGCACCGACACCCAGGCCGTGATCAACGCGATCCAGACCGACGCCGCGATCAACCCCGGCAACTCGGGCGGGCCGTTGGTGGACATGCAGGGGCGGGTCATCGGCGTCAACTCCGCCATTGCCACCCTCGGTGGGCTCGACCTCGGCGGCTCCGCCGGCAACATCGGGCTCGGCTTCGCCATCCCGATCGACCAGGCCCGGTCCATCGCCGAGGAGCTGATCCGGACCGGCAGGGCCACGCATCCGCTGATCGGCGTTCGCGCGCAGAGCCTGACCGAGGCGGAGGCGGAGGCGTTCGGGGGGCGCCGCGGAGCGCTGGTCCGGGTGGTCACGCGGGGGGGACCTGCCGAACGCGCCGGCATCAGACCCGGTGACCTCATCGTCGCCGTGAACGGGGAGCGGGTGTCGTCCGCCGACGATCTGATCGTCGAGATCCGCAAGGCGCGGGTCGGCGACTCGGTCGAGATCACCTACCTGCGCGGCGGCGCGGAGCGCCGGGTGAAGGTCACGCTGGTCAGCGACTGACGGCGCGGCCACGAGGCCCGGCTGCGCGTAGTGTGGCCTCGGTCGCGTCCGGGCCGAGCGAGTTGGTGCGACGGTGGGGGCGTCACGTGTTCGACCACGTGGGGTTCGGTGAGGTCCTCGTCCTCATCGTCGCCGCGTTGTTCATCTTCGGTCCCGACCGGCTGCCGCGGGCCGCTGCGGAGGCGGGTCGCATGCTCCGCGAGCTGCGGCGGTTGACCCGTCAGGCGACGGCCGACCTCCGCAGCGAGCTCGGGCCCGAGATCGCCGACCTCGATCTCGCCTCGCTGCATCCGCGGACGATGGTGCGCCGCGCGCTCCTCGACGACGACGAGCCCGACCCGGCGGCCCCGGCCGGGCGCGAGCTGCGCCCGGGCGAGCGGCCGCCCTTCGATCCCGACGCGACCTGACGCCTCGCGCGCGCTCCTGCAGGAGCGGCCGGGCCGGGCGGGCGACGCGTGGCCGGTCGGTCAGCGCCCGGCGGGCGCGAGTCCGAGCGAGCGCCCGAGCAGGCCGCGGGATCGGGTCGCGAGCCGGTCGGCGACGTCGAGCAGCGCGGCGGCCGCCGGCGACGTCGGATCGTCGAGGACGAGCGGGCGCCCCATGTCGCCGCCGGCCCGCAGCCGCACGTCGAGTGGCACCTGGCCGAGCAGTGGCACCGGCGCGCCGATCGTCCGGGTCAGCGCGGCGGCCACCTCCGCCCCGCCGCCGGAACCGAACACGTCGACGCGCTCCCCGCAGTGCGGGCAGGGCAGCCACGACATGTTCTCGATGACACCCACGATCTGCTGGTGCGTCTGGAGCGCAACGGTGCCCGCCCGCTCCGCGACCTCGGCGGCCGCCTGCTGCGGGGTCGTGACGACCAGGATCTCCGCGCTCGGCACCAACTGGGCGACGGAGATGGCGACGTCACCGGTGCCTGGCGGCAGGTCCATGAGCAGGACGTCGAGGTCGCCCCAGTACACGTCCGCGAGGAACTGCTGGAGTGCACGGTGCAGCATCGGGCCACGCCACACCACTGGGGTGTTCCCGGCGGTGAACATGCCGATGGAGATCACCCGCACGCCGTACGCCGTCGGTGGCATGATCATGTTGTCGACGGCGACGGGGCGGCCGTCGACGCCGAGCATCCGCGGCACCGAGTGACCGTAGATATCGGCGTCCAGCACCCCGACCGACCGGCCGCGCGCGGCGAGCGCCGCGGCGAGGTTGACCGTCACCGAGGACTTGCCCACGCCGCCCTTGCCGCTCGCGACCGCGTAGACCCGGGTGAGCGAGCCCGGACGGGCGAACGGGATCTCTCGTTCCGCCTCGCCGCCGCGCAACCGGGTGGACAGGGCGCGCCGCTGCTCGTCGCTCATGACGTCGAGCTCGACCGCGACGCCGGTGACGCCCGGGACCCGCTCCACGGCGTCGGTGACGTCCCGCGTGATGCGGTCGCGCAACGGGCAGCCGGCAACCGTCAGCCACACCGCGACGCGCACCCGCCCGTCCGGCGCGACGTCGACCGACTTGACCATGCCGAGATCGGTGATCGGCTTGTGGATCTCGGGGTCGTGCACAGCTGCCAGCGCGGCGGTCACGTCCTCGACGGTGGGCGGCATCGTGTCGCGGTCCTCTGCTCGATGGGGTGTTCCCGCCCGCGCGGCCGCCGCGTCAGACGGCGGACGACGGGGTCGCCAGTCATGCTACGGCGTCGCGACGCCCTCGTCCGCCTAGGATCGAGCGCATGACTGCCGGCACTACGCCGCGCCCCACCGACACCGAACTCGCCGTATGGCGGACCTTCCTGCGCGCGCACGCGCAGATCACCCGCCGGCTGGAGGCGGACCTGCTGGCCGCGCACGCCCTGCCGCTCGCGGAGTACGACGTGCTCGTCCAGCTCGCCCACGCACCCGACCGCCGGCTCCGGATGACGGAGCTGGCCGACCGCGTGCTGCTCTCGCGCAGCGGCCTGACCCGGCTCGTCGACCGGCTGGTCCGAGCCGGCCTCGTGGAGCGTCAGGCGTGCCCGGACGACGCGCGCGGCATCCTCGCCGTCCTTACCGGCGCCGGCCTGGAACGGCTGCGCGCCGCGTCGCCGACCCACCTCGCGGGCATCGCCGCCTACGCGACCGGTCGGCTGGCCCCGGACGAGCTCGCCGAGCTCGGCCGGCTGCTGTTGCGCCTCGTCGAGGAAGGCCGCGGGGTCCCGGCCCGCGACTAGACGCGCGTCGGCAGCCAGCGGGGCGCGGGGCAGTCAGGAGGCGAGAGCCGCGGCGCGGTGCCCCGGCTGGCGTGCGGCACCAGGGGCAGGTCGACCAGTCCGGGTCGAGGGGACGCGCGCAGCCCGGGCAGGCGCTCTCGTCCACCGCAGCGCCACACCAGGGACAGGCGAGCATGTCGTGCCCGAGCGGGCGGCGGCACGCGCGGCAGGATGCCCCGACCGCCGCCACCCCGTCGGTCGCGGTCACCCGCAGCACCTCCTCGAACGTGGTCTCGCCGCGGCGGGCCTTGGCCACCCCGCAGGTGCGCAGCGTGATCATCCCGGCCGCGCGGGCGGCGGCCGCGACCGCGGCCTCGGTCGGGGTGCGCAGCAGGACCTGGCGCAGCGCGCTGGTGACCGGCAGCACCTCGAAGATCCCCACGAGCCCGCGATAACCGCTGTTGCCGCAGTCGACGCACCCGCGCCCGTGCATGGTGACGGCGCCGGCCCCTCGTCGGCGAGCCCGAGCGAGGCGAGGACCCGCGGCGGGGGCGGCGAGGGGACGGCGCAGTTCGGGCACGGCCGGCGCACGAGCCGCTGGGCGACGACGAGGGCGAGCGAGGAGGCCACGAGAAACGGCTCGACGCCCATGTCGACCAGCCGCGTCAGCGCGGAGACGGCGTCGTTGGTGTGCAGGGTCGTGAGGACCAGGTGACCGGTGAGGCTCGCCTGCAGCGCGAGCTGGGCCGTCTCGCGGTCGCGCACCTCGCCGACGAGGACGATGTCGGGGTCCTGCCGCAGGATCGAGCGCAGCCCGCGGGCGAAGGTGAGCCCCGACTTCTCGTGGACCTGCACCTGGGTGATGCCGGCGAGCTGGATCTCGACCGGGTCCTCGAGGGTCACGACGTTGCGCTCGGGCGTCTGGATCCGGGAGATCGCGGCGTACAGCGTGTTGGTCTTCCCGGACCCGGTCGGGCCGGTGATGAGCACGAGCCGCTGGGGGGCGCCGAGCGCGGACAGCGTGGTCTCGAGTTGCCGGTCGTCGAGACCGAGTTGGGTGATGGTGGGCACCGCATCCGCGCGGGCGAGCAGCCGCAGCACGACCTTCTCCCCGTGCAGCGACGGCAGGCTGCTGACCCGGGCGTCCACGAAGACCCCGTCCACGCTCAGCCGGGCCCGACCGTCCTGCGGGACGCGCCGCTCCGCGATGTCCAACCCCGATATGATCTTCACTCGGCTGACGAGGGCGGCCGCCGCGGCCCGGGGGACGGTCATGACGTCGCGCAGCAACCCGTCGATGCGGTAGCGGATGCGCAGGCTGTCGCGCTGCGGTTCGACGTGGATGTCGCTTGCCCCCTGCCGCACCGCGTCGGCGAGGATCATGTTGACCAGGCGCACGGTCGGCGCGGCGTCGGCGTCGGCGACCGCCGGCTCCGGATCCTCCGCGTGGTCCGGGCCGATCTCCTCGATCATCGTGGTGACGTCGGCCGACTCCTCCGACAGCGACCACAGCCGGGCGATCTGGTCGCGGATCTGCGACTCGGTCGCCACGACCACGGTGAGCTCGGTGGCGTTCGTGTACAGGCGCACGTCGTCGAGCGCGACGACGTTGGTCGGGTCGGCCGTGGCCACGCGCAGCCCGCCGGTGGCGGTTCGGGAGAGGACCAGGACCCGCCCGCGGTCGGCGACCTGGCGGGGCAGCAGCCGGGCGGTCTCGGCGGAAACCGGTTCCCGGGCGAGGTCGACGACGTCGAGCCCGAGCAGGTCCGCGAGCGCCTCGGCCACCTGCCGCTCGGTCGCCAGGCCGAGCTCGACCACCACCCGCCCCAGCCGGCGCCGCCGGGCGCTCGGGTCGTCGCGCGCGTGCCCCTGCGCCGCGAGCGCCGACGCCAGCTCCGCGGGGGTCAGCAGGCCGCGCTCGAGCAGCACGTCCCCGAGCCGGCGCCGCTCGGGTGCCACCGGCGCGGGCTCGTGCGGCCAGGCGGCACCGATCGGAGCGGCACCGATCGGAGGGGCGGCGATCGGAGGGGTCACGCCGGAGCTATCGGCGGTCCGAGCCGTGACATTGACCCGGTCAGGCCGCGCCTTGATCAGTCGACCCTGGCTCGCCCTCGCCCGGTTGCGGTTGCCGGCCCGCCCGCTCCTCGAGGTCCTCCGCCAGCCGTTGCAGCTCCGAGCGCAGGAAGTCACGAGTGGTCACCTCGCCCACCGCGATCCGCAGCGCCGCGACCTCACGGGCGAGGTACTCGGTGTCCGCGATGGTCCGCTCGCTGCGCGCCCGGTCCTGCTCGTACTGCACGCGGTCGCGGTCCGCCTGCCGGTTCTGCGCGAGCAGGATGAGCGGCGCGGCGTACGACGCCTGCAGCGACAGGAGCAGCGTGAGGAACGTGAACGTGTACGGGTCGAACCGCCAGTCGCGGGGGGCGAGTGCGTTCCACCCCAGCCACACCGCGATGAACAGCGTCATGTAGCCGATGAAGCGCCAGGTGCCGAGAAAGCGGGCGACGCGCTCGGACAACCGCCCGAACATCTCCGGGTCGTAGTGCACCCGGGGCACCACCCCGGTCCGCAGCTCCCGCGGCTGGTCCAACCGCCGCACGGGGCGTTCACGAGCCACGCGGCACCCCCGGTGGACCGGGACGACGCCGCGTCGACCCCGGTCCCGACGCGGGCGACCCCGTTCTCGACCCGGCCGTCGACCCCGCCGTCGACCCGGCCGTCGACCCCGCCTGCGCCGCCTCTCCGGCAGCGTCGATGCGGACCTCGCCGGGTGCCCGGTCGCGCCAGTCCTCGGGCAGCAGGTGGTCGAGGACGTCGTCGACGGTGACGGCGCCGAGCAGGTGGTCGTCCTCGTCGATGATCGGGACGGCGACCAGGTTGTACGTCGCCAGGTAGCTCGTGACCTCGGTGAGCGGGCAGTCCGGCCGCAGCGGGGCGATGTCGGTGTCGATGACGCCCGCGACGAGCGCGCTGGGTGGCTCGCGGAGCAGCCGCTGCACGTGCGCGATGCCGAGGTAGCGCCCGGTGGGCGTCTCGGTCGGGGGCCGGGTGACGTAGACCTGCGCGGCCAGCGCGGGGGACAGCTCCGGGCTGCGGACCCGGGCGAGCGCGTCGGCGACCGTCGCGTCCGGCGGCAGGATCACCGGCTCGGTGGTCATGAGCCCGCCGGCGGAGTCGTCGGAGTAGACGAGAAGCCGCCGCACCGGCGCCGCCTCCTCCGGCTCCATCAGCTCGAGCAGCCGCTCGGCCTCGTCCTGGGGCAGTTCCGAGAGCAGGTCGGCGGCGTCGTCCGGCGCCATGGCCTCGAGGACGTCCGCGGCGCGGCGGCCCTCGAGCTTGCCGAGGATCTCGACCTGGTCGTCCTCGGGCAGTTCCTCGAGGACGTCGGCGAGCCGCTCGTCGTCGAGGGCGGCGGCGACCTCCGCCCGCCGCTTCGCGGACAGGTCGTGCAGGACGTTGGCGAGGTCGGCGGGGCGCAGGGACTCCAGCGCGGCGAGCAGGTTCGCCGCCCCTTGGCCCTCCTCCGGCAGCGCGAACCCGCTCACCTCGTCGAACGCGACGACGAGGACCTGGCCGCGGCGGCGGATGCCGCCCCCGCCCTTGCGGACCGCGACCTTGCTGATCACCCAGTCGCGGCTGCGGGTCTGCTCCATCCCGACGTCGAAGACGGTGACGGTCTCCCCGGTCTCCCGCAGCGTCACCTTGCGGTCGAGCAGCTCCCCGATCACGAGGGTCTCGGTGGACCGCTGCTCGAACCGGCGCAGGTTGACCCGGCCTGTGGTGATCACGGCACCGGCGTCGAGCGCGGTGACCCGGGTCATCGGGACGAAGATCGGCCGGCGCGGCTGGACCTCCACCACGAGCCCGAGGACCCGCGGCGGCTGCCGGCCGACGCGCAACACGACGACGATGTCGCGCAGCCGCCCGACCTGGTCGCCGCGCGGGTCGAAGACCGCGACCCCGGCCAGGCGGGCGAGGAAGACCCGCGTGGGGGCGCCGGTTGCCATGCCGCGCAGGCTACCGCCGGCGATCGGCCGATCCGACCTGCGCGACTCCTCGGACCCCCCGCCCCGCGTGTCCCCGCTCCCGGTGCCGGAGCGACTCTCCGGTTTCCCTCCGCGAGTCGGGACACACCACCGAGACGGTGTGATTTGCGCCACCGGCGGGCAGGTGCGGGGCCAGGTCTGTTCCCCGGGCCCCCGGGAGGCGCGGATGTACCAGCAGGTCTACAACCCCGTCGCCGGATCCGTCGCCTGGTCCGCCCTGTGCGCGGTGCTGCCGCTGCTCTCGCTGTTCGTGCTGCTCGGCGGGCTGCGCTGGAAGGCGTGGAAGGCCTCGCTGGTCGCCCTCGCCGTGGCGCTGCTGGTCGCCCTGCTCGCTTACCGCATGCCGGCGAGCCAGGCCCTGCTGGCGGGCAGCGAGGGTGCGGCGTTCGGCCTCTTCCCGATCCTGTGGATCGTGATCAACGCGATCTGGATCTACCGGATGACGGAGGCGACGGGCTGGGACCACGTGCTGCGACGCTCGTTCGGGTCGCTGTCCGACGACCATCGGATCCAGGCCGTCCTCATCGCGTTCTGCTTCGGCGCGCTGCTCGAGGCGCTGGCCGGGTTCGGCACCCCGGTCGCGATCTCCGCCGCGATGCTCATCGCGGTCGGGCTTCGACCCCTGAAGGCCGCGGCGGTCTCCCTCGTCGCGAACACCGCCCCGGTCGCGTTCGGCGCGATCGCGGTGCCCATCACCACGCTCGCCAAGACCGCCAGCCTCGACGCGTCCGCGCTCGGGGCCATGGTCGGCCGCCAGACGCCGCTCCTCGCGCTGATCGTGCCGTTCATCCTCGTCTTCATGGTCGACGGCCGGCGGGGCCTGCGCGAGACGTGGCCGGCCGCCCTCGCCGGCGGGTTCGCGTTCGCGGCCGCCCAGTTCGTCACCGCGAACTACCTGGCCTACGAGATCACCGACATCGTCGCGGCGTTCGCCGGAGCGCTGGCGGTCGTCCTCCTGCTGCGGGTCTGGCAGCCCGCGCGGCACGGCGACGAGGAGTACGCCGACTACGAGGCCACCCGCGTCCCTCGCCGGGAGCCCCGCCCGGTCGCCGGGGGTGCGCGGTGCACAGCCCGGCGTTCGAGGCCGAGGCGCACCGCCGGGAGGCCGGCGAGGGCAGCCCGTTGATGGCGTTCGCGCCCGTACCTGATCATCGTCGTGATCTTCTCGCTGAGCCAGGTTGGGCCGATCAAGGGGTGGCTCGACACGCACGGGGGTTGGGCGTTCCGGTGGCCCGGCCTGTCCGTCGTCGACGCCGCCGGCCACCCGCTGAGCGCCGCGACGTACACGTTCACCGTGGTGAGCGGGGCGGGGACGATGCTCCTCGTCTCCGGGGTGCTCACCGCGCTGCTCTACCCGATCGCGCCGGGGCGCGCGGCGCGGCTCTGGGTTGCCACCGTCGTCGCGTTCCGGTGGACGATCGTGACGGTCATGGCCGTCCTGGCGCTGGCCTACGTCATGAACTTCTCCGGGCAGACCGTCACGCTCGGCCAGTTCCTGTCGAAGTCCGGTCAGCTGTTCGCCCTGTTGTCCCCGATCGTCGGGTGGCTCGGCGTCGCGGTCACCGGGTCGGACACCTCGTCGAACGCGCTGTTCGGGCTGCTGCAGAAGACCGCGGCGCAGGAGACGGGGACCTCGGCGTACCTGCTCGCCGCCGCGAACACGTCCGGCGGCGTGCTCGGAAAGATGATCTCCCCGCAGAACCTGGCGGTCGCGGCCGCGGTGGTCTGCCTCGAGGGGCGCGAAGGCGACCTGTTCCGGCACGTCGTGCTGTGGAGTCTCGGGCTGCTGGCCGTACTGTGCGTCCTCGTGTTCCTGCAGTCCACCCCGGTCCTGGGATGGATGGTGACCGGGCCGTGACGACGTCCCTGGAGCGCGGCGTCCGCGCCGAGCTGGAGGACCTCGCCGGCGCCGAGCACGTCCGCGTGCAGGAGGGCGACTTCGTGCCGTTCTCCCGCGACGCGACGCCGCTGTTCTGGCACTCGCCCGACGCCGTGGTCTTCCCCCGCTCGGCCGACGAGGTCGCGGCCGTGCTGCGGCTCGCGACCCGCCGACGGATCCCCGTCGTTCCGCGCGGGCAGGGATCGAACCTGTGCGCCGCGGCGGTGCCGGTCCGTGGCGGCATCGTCCTGTCCCTCACCCGCATGAACCGCATCCTCGAGGTCAGCCGCGACGAGCTGCTGGCCGTCTGCGAGCCCGGCGTGACCACCTACGAGCTGGCGCAGGCGGCGGACGCGCGGGGGCTGCTCTACGCCACGCCCCCGACCCGGGCAGCACCACGGTGTCGACGGTGGGCGGCAACGTGGCCACCTGCGCGGGGGGCTTGCGCGGGCTGAAGTACGGCGTCACGCGCAACTACGTGCTCGGGCTGCAGGTCGTGCTGCCGACGGGCGAGGTGATCCGCACCGGCGGCCGGCTGTGGAAGGACGTCGCGGGGTACGACCTGACCCGGCTGCTCACCGGGTCGGAGGGCACGCTCGGTGTGATCACCGAGCTGACCGTCGCGCTGCTCCCGAAGCCGGCGACCAGCGGCACGGGCGTCGCCTACTTCCGCACACTGGCCGACGCCGGCCGCGCGGTGTCCGCCGTGATCGAGGACGGGATCGTCCCGGCGACCCTCGAGTTCCTCGACGCCAAGTGCATCGGCGCGGTCGAGGACTTCGCCCGGATCGGGCTGCGCCGCGACGCCGGCGCGCTGCTGCTCTTCGGCGACGACGGGCAGCCCGACACGGTGCAGCGCTCGATCGCGCGGATGGCCGAGCTGTGCCTGGCCAGCGGGGCGCTCGAGTTCACCGTCGCCAAGGAGATGGTCGAGGCGGAGGCCCTGCTGTTCGCCCGCAGGTGCACCCTGCCCGCGCTGTCGCGGCTCGGGTCCATCACGATCCTCGAGGACGCGACGGTGCCGCGGCCGCGGGTGCCCGAGATGGTGGACCGCATCGACGCGATCGCCGAGCGCCACGACGTCCCGATCGCGACGTTCGGGCACGCCGGGGACGGCAACCTGCACCCGACCTGCGTCGTCGACGCGGACGACACCGACGCGATCGCGCGGGCGGAGCAGGCGTTCGCGGAGGTGTTCCGCACCCGCGATCGAGCTGCGCGGGACCATCACCGGTGAGCACGGCGTCGGCGCGATGAAGCTCCCCTACCTGGAGGACCGGCTCGGCGCCGACCAGGTGGCGCTGCTACGCCGGATCAAGACCGCCTTCGACCCGGCGGGGATCCTCAACCCCGGGAAGCTCGGATCATGACCCCCTCCGCGACCGAGGCCCCGCAGCGCCGCGGCGTCTTCACGCCCGAGCTGTTGGCCCGCTGCATCTCCTGCGGCTTCTGCCTGCCCGCGTGTCCCACCTACGCGCTCAGCCGCGACGAGAAGTCCTCCCCGCGCGGGCGCATCACGTTGATGCGGGCGCTGGAGACGGGACGGCTCGGCCCCGACGACCCGACGCTGCTCGAGGAGTCGAGCTACTGCCTCGGCTGCCGCGCGTGCGAGCCGGTGTGCCCCGCGGGGGTGCGGTACGGCGCGCTGCTCGAGGAGTGGCGCGATGCCCTGTGGCGGGGACGTCGCCGCCCGCTGCTGGCACGGCTGCTGATGGTCGCCGTCGACCGCCCCTGGCGGATCCGGGCGCTGGCCGCGCTGCGCCGGTACGCGCGCACCCCGCGCGGCCGCGACGCGGCCGGGCCGCAGCTGATGCTCGGCTGCTTCGAGCGCGTGCTCTACCCGGCGGTCAGCCGGGCCGCGCGCGCCGTCGACCCGGCGCTGGAGTCACCTCCCGACCAGGGGTGCTGCGGGGCGCTGCACGCGCACAACGGCGAGCTCGCGCGCGGGCGGGCGCTGGCGGAGGAGCTCGGCCGGCGGCTACCGGGCGTCATCGTCACGACCGCGGGCGGGTGCGCCGCGCATCTCGCCGGAGTCCTCGGGCGCGACCGGGTCGTAGAGATCTCCGAGCACGTGCTGCGGTCCGGGGCGCTGTGGCTGCGGCCCCTGACCGTGGACGGCCGACGCGTCCGGGTGACCTTCCAGGACTCCTGCCACCTGCGTAACGGGCTGATCGTCTACACCGAGCCGCGCACCCTGCTGCAGCCGATCGCCGATGTCGTCGAGGTCCCGAGCGCCGCGCAGTGCTGCGGCGCCGCGGGGTCCTACAGCCTGCTGCGCCCGCGCGACAGCCGCGCGGTCCTCGCCCCGCATCTCGAGGACATCGCCGCGGCCGAGGTCGACTACGTGGTGACGTTGAACCCGGGCTGCTACCGGCAGCTGGCGGGCGGGGTGCGGCGCCGCTGGCGCGGCCGCGACCGGGCGCGGCGCCCCCGCGTCGTGCACATCGTCGAGCTGCTCGCCCGAGCCGCGGTCCCGCCCGGTACCCCCGGCGCGGGCCCAGCGGGGGCGGCGCGGCCCGCGGGCGCGGCACCGGAGGCGCCCGGCGGCGCGCCGGCGGAGGTGGACGCGGGGGCCCCGGTCTGAGCGCGTGCCGGTCCGGTCCCACCGGACCGGCGACGAGGAAGGCGGGTGGAATGCGGGTCGCGCTGTTCATCACGTGCTTCAACGACACCGTCTTCCCCGAGACGGGCAAGGCGACGGTGCGGCTGCTGGAGCGGCTCGGGGTCGACGTCGAGTTCCCGCTCGCGCAGACCTGCTGCGGGCAGATGCACGTCAACACACCGGCTATGCGCGGGAGGCGGCGGGGCTCGCGGACCGGTTCGCCGACGTGTTCGCCGGGTTCGACGCGGTCGTCGCGCCGTCCGCGTCGTGCGTGGGGACCGTGCGCCACCTGCACCGGCGGCTCACCGGGCGCGAACCGCCGCCGACCCACGAACTGTCCGAGTTCCTCGTCGACGTCCTCGGCGTCGTCGACGTCGGCGCCTACTTCCCGCACCGGGTGACCTACCACCCGACCTGCCACTCGCTGCGAGCGCTGCACCTCGGCGACCGGCCGCTGCGGCTGCTGTCGGCGGTCCGGGGGCTGGAACTCGTGGAGCTTCCGGCCGCCACGTCCTGCTGCGGGTTCGGGGGCACGTTCGCGGTCAAGAACGCGGACACGTCCACGGCGATGCTCGCCGACAAGGTGCGTGCGGTGCTCACGACGGGGGCCGAGGTGTGCACGGCGGCGGACAACTCCTGCCTGGTCCACATCGGCGGGGCGCTCTCGCGGCTGCGGACCGGCGTACGCCCGGTGCACCTCGCCGAGATCCTCGCCTCGACCGAGGCGGCGCCCGCGGCGGCGCTCGCCGACCGGCGCGCGGGCCGGGCCGCGGACGGGCTGGACGACCTGGACGGCAACCCGGGGGCCCCGGTGGTGGCCCGGTGAGCCGCACGTGGCTCGGCCTGCCCCGGCGGGTGGCCGAGCCCTCGCCGCTCGTCCCGCCGCGACCGTTTCCCGAGGCCGCGCGGCAGGCACTGCGCGACACCCAGCTGCGGCGCAACCTGGCGAAGGCGACGACCACGATCCGCAACAAGCGGGCGGCGGTGGTCGCCGAGCTGCCGGACTGGGAGGAGCTGCGGGTCGCGGGGGAGCAGGTCAAGGACCGCGTGCTGCGACACCTCGACGACTACCTCGAGCAGCTCGAGGCGTCGGTGACCGCGGCCGGCGGGCACGTGCACTGGGCCCGGGACGCCGCGGAAGCCGTCGACGTCATCGCCGGCATCGTGCAGGGGACCGGCGCGACCGAGGTGGTGAAGGTCAAGTCGCTAGCGACCGACGAGGTCGGGCTCAACGAGGGGCTCGCCGAGCGGGGCATCGCCGCGTGGGAGACGGACCTGGCGGAGCTGATCGTGCAGCTCGGCGAGGACGCCCCGTCGCACATCCTCGTCCCGGCGATCCACCGCAACCGCGCGGAGATTCGCGAGATCTTCCTCCGCGAGATGCCGGACGTCGACCCGGGCCTGACCGACTCGCCCGCTGCGCTGGCGGAGGCGGCACGCCGGCACCTGCGCCGCAAGTTCCTCTCCGCGCAGGTCGCGGTCAGCGGCGCGAACTTCGCGGTCGCCGAGACCGGCACGCTCGTGGTCGTCGAGTCCGAGGGCAACGGCCGCATGTGCCTCACGCTGCCGCGCACCCTGATCAGCCTGGTCGGGATCGAGAAGCTGGTCCCGACCTGGCAGGACCTCGAGGTGTTCCTGCAGCTGCTGCCGCGGTCGTCGACCGGCGAGCGGATGAACCCCTACACGTCGGCCTGGACCGGCCTGACCCCGGGGGACGGGCCGCAGGACGTGCACGTCGTGATGCTCGACAACGGGCGGACCCGGGTGCTGGCCGACCCCGTCGGCCGCCAGGCGCTGCGGTGCATCCGCTGCTCGGCCTGCCTGAACGTCTGCCCGGTCTACGAGCGCACCGGCGGCCACGCCTACGGGTCGGTGTACCCCGGGCCGATCGGCGCGATCCTGACCCCCCAGCTGGTCGGTGTCGAGAACGCGCCCTCCCTGCCCTACGCCTCCTCCCCTGTGCGGCGCGTGCTTCGAGGTGTGCCCGGTTCGCATCGACATCCCGGACGTGCTGGTCCACCTGCGGGCGAAGGTCGTCGACGCGAAGCGGGAGCACGCGGTGCCGACCGCGGAGTCGGTGGCGATGCGGGCGATGGCGTGGGTGTTCGGTGACGAGCACCGCCTCGCGGCCGCACAGCGGGCGGGGGCGCTGGGCTCGTCGGTCGTGGCGCGGCACGGGCGCATGGCGCGGCTGCCCGGGCCGCTGTCGGGGTGGACCGACGCGCGGGACGCGCCGACGGTGGCCGCGGAGTCGTTCCGGGACTGGTGGCAACGGGAGCGGGCGGCCGGGCCGGACGAGCGGCGGGGGAGCGGGGACGATGAGCGCTCGTGAGGAGATCCTGTCGCGGGTCCGGGCGGCGCTGCGCGACGTTCCCCCCGGCGAGACCCCGTGGGACGTCGACGTGGCGCGGGGCTATCTGCGCACGGTCGACGTCGGGGACCCGGTCGCCGTGTTCGCCGAGCGGGTGGCGGAGTACCGCGCGACCGTCCAGGTCGTCCCCGTCGATCGGCTGCGCGAGGCCGTGGCCTCCACGCTGAGCGGTCGCGGCGTCCGGCGCCTCGTCGTCCCGCACGACCCGCCCGACGAGTGGCGCCCCGACGGGGTCGACCTCGTCGTCGACGCCCCGGGGGCACCGCTGACCGTCGCGGACCTCGACGGTGTCGACGGAACGCTCACCGGGTGCGCGGTCGGGATCGCGCTGACCGGGACGATCGTGCTCGACGCCGGCCCCGCGCAGGGGCGCCGCGCGCTCACGCTC
>DATGDX010000222.1:0-20964 GCA_035310665.1 Mycobacteriales bacterium
TACCCTCGCGGCCATGACCACCCCACCGCTGGACGCGCTGTCGACGGAGGAGTTGCGCCGGCGCGCGTTCGCGCTGGCGGAGCAGCGCCGCGACATCCGCTTCTTCTGGGATTTGGTGCGCCACCTCCCGTCCAGCGCGGACATCGGCAGCGAGGACGGGTCGGCCGGGCAGATCACGGGGTCGATCCCGGAGTTGATCGAGCTGCTGCGGGAACTGTTCGGCAAGGGACTCGGCGACGCCGAGCCGCTGGTGCGGGCCCGCTACCTCGACTACCTGCGCACGGCGCACCGGGGGGAGGGAGCCGAGGACGCCGGGCGAGAAGGAGGCGGTCATGGCCAGCCGTGAGCGGATTCGGTGTGCCGAGCTGCGGCGCAGGATCATGAGTGCCGAGGACGCGGCGACCCTGATCCCGCGCGGCGCGACCGTCGGCATGAGCGGCTTCACCGGAGCCGGCTACCCCAAGGCCGTGCCGGCCGCGCTCGCCGCCCGGATCGCGCACGCGAACGCGCGCGGCGACCGGTTCGCGATCAACGTGTGGACGGGGGCGTCGACCGCACCCGAGCTCGACGGTGCGCTCGCGGCGGCCGACGGGATCGAGCTGCGGCTGCCGTACCAGTCCGACCCGGTGAGCCGGGAGAAGATCAACTCGGGGCGGATGCAGTACATCGACGTGCACCTGTCCCACGTGGCGCAGATGGCGTGGGAGGGGTTCCTCGGGCCGCTCGATGTCGCGCTGGTGGAGGTCGCCGGCATCAAGGATGACGGCAGCCTCGTCCCCTCGTCGTCGGTGGGCAACAACAAGACGTGGATCGACCAGGCGGACAAGGTCATCCTCGAGGTCAACTCCTGGCAGCGCGAGGAGTTGGAGGGGATGCACGACATCTACTACGGGACGCAGCTGCCGCCGAATCGGCGGCCGATCCCGATCGTCCGCTCCGGTGACCGCATCGGCGGGCCCTATTTCCGCTGTCCTCCCGACAAGGTGGTCGCGATCGTCGAGACGGACACCCCGGACCACAACACCGCGTTCAAGCCGCCGGACGAGGACTCGCGGCGCATCGCCGGGCACATCCTGGACTTCCTCGACTTCGAGATCCGCAAGGGCCGGTTGCCGAAGACCCTGCTCCCGCTGCAGTCGGGGGTCGGCAACGTCGCCAATGCGGTGCTCGCCGGCCTCGACCAGGGCTCGCTGGAGGGGCTCACCGCCTACACCGAGGTCATCCAGGACGGGATGCTGCAGCTGATGCGGTCCGGCAAGCTCGACGTCGCCTCCGCCACCGCGTTCTCGCTCAGCCCCGACGCGCTCGCCGAGCTCAACGCGAACCTGGGCGACTACCGGACGAGGATCGTGCTGCGGCCGCAGGAGATCAGCAACCACCCGGAGGTGGTGCGGCGGCTCGGCTGCCTGGCGATGAACGGGATGGTCGAGGCCGACATCTACGGCAACGTCAACTCCACCCACGTCATGGGCTCGCGCATCCTGAACGGGATCGGCGGGTCGGGCGACTTCGCCCGCAACGCCTACATCTCGATGTTCGTCACGCCGTCGGTCGCGAAGGGCGGGGCGATCTCCTGCATCGTCCCGATGGTGTCCCACGTCGACCACACCGAGCACGACGTGCACGTGATCGTCACGGAGCACGGGCTCGCGGACCTGCGCGGGCTGTCCCCGCGCCACCGGGCGGAGCGGATCATCGAAACCCCCGCGCACCCCGATTTCCGGCCCATGCTGTCGGACTACTTCGAGCGGGCGAGCGCGAACGCCTACGGCCGGCACACCCCGCACCTGCTCGACGAGGCGCTGTCCTGGCACTCCCGCTTCCTGGCCACGGGGTCGATGCGGCCGAACTGACCCCGACCCCGCTCGTCCCGGTCAGTCGTCACGGCCAGCGGCTCGGCTCCCCCGCGACGCGCAGGTCCACCTCGGCGGGCGCGACCCCGCCCGCGGCCGCCTCGACCGACCGCCGCAGCGCCTCGTGCAACGAGTTCGGGGTGAGCACGCCGAGGTAGCGCTCCCCGTCGAGCACCGCGACCCAGCCGGCGTTCTCCTGCAGCATGGCGCTGAACGCGTCCTTGAGCGACGCGTCGGCGCCGATCCACGCGGTCATCCGGTGCGCGCGGTCGCGCACCGTCCCCCCGCCGCGCGCCTCGTCCGCGGCGAGCCAGCCGTGCAGCCGCCCGTCGGCGTCGAGCACCACCGCCCACCGCGCCCCGGCCCCCGCCAGCGTGACACCCGCCTCGGCCAGGCGATCGTCGAGGTGGACGATCGGCGGCTGGACCAGGTCGCCGGGGTCGACGGCGGTGACCGCGAGGCGGCGCAGCCCCCGGTCGGCCCCGACGAACGAGGCGACGAACTCGGTGGCCGGCGAGCCGAGGATCTCCGCGGGGGTCGCGTACTGCTCCAGCACCCCGCCCTGGCGCAGCACCGCGATCCGGTCGCCGAGCCGCACCGCCTCCTCGACGTCGTGGGTGACGAACAGCACGGTCGTCCCGAGCGTGCGCTGCAGCCGCCGGAACTCGACCTGCAGCCGGTCCCGCGCGATCGGGTCCACCGCGCCGAACGGCTCGTCCATGAGCAGCACCGGCGGATCGGCGGCGAGCGCGCGGGCGACGCCCACCCGCTGGCGCTGCCCCCCGGACAGCTCGTGCGGGTAGCGGTCGGCGTACCGTTCGGGCTCGAGGCCGACGAGGAGGAGCAGCTCCTCGACCCGCGCGGCGATCCGGTCGTGATCCCAGTGCAGCAGCGACGGGACGGTCGCGACGTTGCTGCGCACGGTCAGGTGCGGGAACAGCCCCACGTTCTGGATCACGTAGCCGATCCGGCGGCGCAGCCGCTTCGCACGGATCTTCGCGACGTCCTCGCCGTCGAGCACGACCCGGCCCGACGTCGGCTCGACCAGCCGGTTGACCATCTTCATCGTCGTCGTCTTGCCGCACCCGGACGGGCCGACGAGCACGACCAGCGCGGCCCGGGCCACGTCGAGAGACAGGTCGTCCACGGCCACCGTGCCGTCGCCGTAGCGCTTGCTGACACTCTCGAGGGAGATCATCGGCGCAGCGATAGCGTCCACCCGTGTCCGTCCCGAACCCGTGGTTCTCCTGGCAGTACGTCGTCGGCCACCGCCAAGAGCTCCTCGCCGCCGGCCGTGAACACGTCACGCTCACCGTAGTGGCGGTCGTCGCCGCGGTGGTCGTGGCCGTCCCGCTCGCGCTGCTCGCCCGGCGGGTCCGCGTGGCGCGCGCGCCGATCCTGCTCGCCGCGGGCGTGCTGTACACGATCCCGTCGCTGGCCTTGATGAGCGCGCTGTGGCCGGCGCTCGGCCTGTCCCCGCGGCCGGTCGAGGTGGCCCTGGCGGCGTACGCCCTGCTCATCGTCCTGCGCAACATCCTCACCGGGCTCGACGAGGTGCCCGCGGAGGTGGTCGAGTCCGCGCGCGGGATGGGATTCGGGGCGCTGCGCCTGCTGTTGCGGGTGGAGCTGCCGCTCGCGCTGCCGGCGATCCTCGCCGGCGTTCGCATCGCCACGGTCTCGACCATCGGCCTGGTGACCGTGGGCGCGGTGTTCGGCTACGGCGGGTTCGGCAGCCTCATCTACGAGGGCTTCCAGAACAACTTCTTCCACGCGCAGATCATGACGGCGACCCTCGCCTGCGTCGCCCTCGCGGTCCTCGCCGACCTGCTACTGCTCGCGCTGCAGCGGGTGCTCACGCCGTGGCGGCGGGGGAGGGCCACCGCGTGAGCGTCGTGGACGGCACGTGGGAGTGGCTGACCGATCCCGCGCACTGGACCGGCCCGCAAGGCGTCCTCGTCCGCACCCTCGAGCACCTGCGCATATCGGCGCTCGCGCTCGCGCTGGCCTGCGCGCTCGCACTTCCGATCGGCGTGCTCCTCGGTCACTGGGGCCGGGGCGGGGCGCTGGCGATCAACGTGGGCAACGTCGGCCGGGCGGTGCCGACCTTCGGTGTGCTCGTGATCCTCGCGTCGTGGGCGCCGGTCGGGGTGGGCGACCTCGCGGCGGTCCTCGCGCTGGCCGTGTTCGCGGTGCCGCCACTGCTGACCAACGCCTACGTCGGGATGCGCGCGGTCGAGCCCGACGTGCGGGAGGCGGCGCGCGGGATGGGCATGACCGGGGCCCAGCTGCTGCGCCGCGTGGAGCTGCCGCTCGCGCTGCCGCTGCTCGCCGCCGGGTTCCGCACCGCCACGGTGCAGGTCGTGGCGACCGCGACGCTCGCCGCCCTGGTCGCCGGCGGGGGGCTGGGGAGGTTCATCGTCGACGGCTACGGCCAGCAGGATTATTCGATGATGGTCGCCGGGGCGCTCCTCGTCGCGCTCCTGTCGGTCGCCACCGAGCTGGGGCTCGGGGTGGCGGAGCGGCGGGTGACCCCCCGGGCCCGCCGCGGCGTCACCCGCGCGGAGGTCCGCGCGGTCCAGCCCGCGACCGGGTCCTGACCGCGGTCCCGGTCCCTCGCCCGGGTCCCTCGCCCGGGTCCCTCGCCTGGGTCCCCGCAGTTGCGGTGCCCGCGGCGCGCGCGTTTGGCTGGGACCGAGCGGGGCGCCCGTCCCCGCCGGACACGCGTGCCCCTGTGGCACGGGACACAGAAGGCGGGGAGCCATGCGCCGGTCCCGGATCCCGTTCGCGCCCCTGATCGCGGTACTGCTCGCGCTCGCGCTCGCCGTCACCGCGTGCGCAGGGGGCGACACGAGCGACCGACCCAAGATCACGATCGGGGCGTTCAACTTCAACGAGTCGTTGATCCTGGCGAACCTCTACGCCGGGGTGCTGCGCAAGACGGGCTACGACGTCGACGTGCGCAAGCTCACCACGCGAGAGGTGATCGAACCCGCACTGGAGAAGGGCGACGTCGAGGTGGTGCCGGAGTACGTCGGCACGCTCACCGAGTTCCTCAACAAGAAGGCCAACGGGCCGGACGCCGCCCCGCTGGCGTCCGCGGACGTGCCCAGGACCGTGCAGGCGCTGACCATGCTCGCCCGGCCGCGCGGGCTTACCGTGCTCGAGCCGTCGCGGGCCGCCGACGAGAACGCGTTCGCGGTCACCGAAGCGTTCGCGGCGAAGAACGGGCTCGTCACGCTGTCCGACCTCGCCCGCTACCGCGGGCGGCTGATCCTCGGCGGGCCGCCGGAATGCCCGCGGCGCCCGTTCTGCGAGCCCGGGCTCCGGCGCGTGTACGGGCTGCGGTTCACCGGGTTCCGGTCCCTGGACGCCGGCGGCCCGCTCACGAAGCAGGCGCTGACCCAGGGGACGATCGACGTCGGGCTGGTGTTCTCGTCCGACGGCGCGATCGACGCGCTGAACCTGCGGGTGCTCGACGACGACAAGAGCTTGCAGACTGCCGACAACGTGGTCCCGGTCGTACGCACCGCGGCGGTCAAACCCGACCTCGTCGCCGCGCTGAACACCGTGTCCGCCGCGCTGACGAACGCGGACCTCGTCGCCATGAACCGCAAGGCCGACGTCGAGCGGAAGAGCCCCGACGGCGTGGCCCGCGACTACCTCCGGGAGGAGCGCCTAGCCTGAGCGCCGCTCGCCCGGATCCCGCCGACGGGACGCCCGCGGGATCCCGCCGACCTCATGCCCGGATCCCGCCGACGGGACGCCCGCGGGATCCCGCCGACCTTGACGTTTCTGTCGGATCACCCTCGGCGCTCACCTCAAGAATGGCAAGATCGGCGCACGCAGGGCGCACGCGGGGCGCATGCGGCGCACGCGGGGCGCGGGGGCGGCCGGGAGAGGGGGGAGCGGGGGGACTCAGGTCACTTGTCGACGTCACCCACGACGAAGAACACCGACCCCATGATCGCGACCATGTCGGCGACGAGGTTGCCGGGCAGCAGCTCCGAGAGAACCTGGACGTTGTTGAACGACGCCGTCCGCAGCTTCATCCGCCACGGGGTCTTCTCGCCGCGCGAGACCAGATAGTAGCCGTTGACCCCGAGCGGGTTCTCGGTCCACGCGTAGGTGTGCCCCTCCGGGGTCTTCACGATCTTGGGCAGCCGGACGTTCACCGGCCCCGGCGGGAGGCTCTCCAGCGCGTCGAGGCAGCCGTCGCACAGGTCGAGCGAGGCGTAGACCTGCCCGAGCAGGCACTCGAACCGGGCGTACGCGTCGCCGTCCGGCCGCGTCACGACCTTCACCGGCAGCGACCCGTAGGCGAGGTACGGCTCGTCGCGCCGCAGGTCCATGTCCACGCCGGAGGCGCGGGCGATCGGCCCGGTCACGCCGTACTGCAGCACCTGGTCCTGGGTGAGGACCCCCACGCCCTTGGTCCGCGCCGCGAAGATCTCGTTGTCGGTGATCAGCCCGTCGATGTCCGGCATCCGGGCCCGCACTCTCGCGACCGCGTCGCGGCAGCGAGCCAGCCAGCCGGCGGGCAGCTCCTCCTTGAGCCCGCCGACGCGGTTGAACATGTAGTGCAGCCGCCCGCCGGACACCTCCTCGAGCACCTGCTGGATGATCTCGCGCTCGCGGAACGCATAGAACACCGGCGTGATCGCCCCCACCTCGAGCGGGTAGGAGCCGAGGAACATCAGGTGGTTGAGGATCCGGTTGAGTTCGGCGATCAGGGTGCGGACCCACGTCGCCCGTTCCGGGACCTCCATGCCGAGCATCCGTTCGACGGCGAGCACGACCCCGATCTCGTTCGCGAACGCGGACAGCCAGTCGTGGCGGTTGGAGAGCACGATGATCTGGCGGAAGTCGCGGACCTCGAACAGCTTCTCGGCACCGCGGTGCATGTAGCCGATGATCGGGTCCGCGCGGACGATCCGCTCCCCGTCGAGGGTCAGCGCGAGGCGGAGCACCCCGTGCGTCGCCGGGTGCTGCGGCCCGATGTTGAGCACCATGTCGGCGGTGTCGAGCCCCGCCCCGATCCCCACCGTGCGCGTCTCGGTCACGGCGCCAGCCTACGGCGCCGGGCACGGCGGAACAGCCATCCCCACCGGCTGGACCAGCCAGCCGAACCCGCCCAGCCCCGCGGGGTCGGTCAGCTCCGCGACCTCGCCCGCCGTTTGCAGGGCGAGCAGGTACGCGCGGGGGTCACGGCGCGCCAACGCGAGCGGAGGGCGCTCCGCGCGCACCCCCAGCGCCCGCAGCGCCTCCCGCTGCGTCGTCAGCACGGTCGACGCCGCCCCGGCCGCCTCGCCCGCGGCCGCGGCGGCGTCGAGGGCCACGTGCGCCGTGACGTCGCACGACCCGTCGGGGACCGGGGGGACCTGGGCCCCCGCCCGGTACGCCGCGAGCGTGCCGAACGGCGGGCGTGCCTCCCGCCGGTGCCCGTAGTCGATCGCGACCGCGAGCCCGCGCCGGACCCGCTCGACCGTCGAGGCCCACGCCGCGTCCCGCCCGCGGCCCACCTCGGCGCGGTCCCCCGGCCGGGTCAGCGGCCACCACCGGGCCAGCCACTCCTCGTCGTCCGCGCACGGGTGCGGCCCCAGCCGTTCGGTGCCGGAAGCCGGGTCCACGAGCACGAGGCGCGGCCCGTCGGCGGTCTGCTCGACCACGTCGACCGGCACGGTGTCCAGCCACTCGTTCGCCACGACCAGCCCGGTCGCCGACGGCGGCTCGCCCCGCCACCGGACTCGGTCGGGAAGCTCCGCGGGAGGTTCGGCGACCTCGACCGCGGTCAACCGCCACCGGTCCGGGACGCCGGTGGCCAGCAGCGCGCGCAGGAGCCCGGCCCCGCCGGCCCCAACGTCGACGACGTCGAACGAATCGGGGCGCCCCAGCGACTCGTCGACGAGATCCGCCAGCCGGCGGACCGCGTCGGCGAACAACCGGGACGCGTGCACGGAGGTGCGGAAGTGCGCCGCGGGTCGCTCGCGTCGGTAGAACCCGCCTGCGCCGTACAACGCCTCCGCCATCGCCGCCCGCCACGGCTGCCACCGGGGTGGTTGGGCGCGGACGCTCATCGGCCCACTCATCGGCCGCTGCGTGCGAAGCGCACGGCCTCATCCTCGCGAGCGACTAGGCTCGGGTCGACGTCCGGTACCCCGTGAGGACTGGAACGCGATGACTCAGGCGTCTGCGCGCCCCGGCCGCCTCGCCGTCGGCGTGATCGGTGCGGGGCGCGTCGGGTCCGTGCTCGGCGCCGCGCTGGCGCTCGCCGGGCACACGGTCGTCGCCGCCACCGCCGTCTCCGAGGCCTCCCGCCGCCGTGCGGCCACGCTGCTGCCCGGCGTCCCGCTCGTGCGGCCCGCCGAGGTGCTCGCCCGCGCCGACCTCACGCTGCTCACGGTCCCCGATGACGTGCTTCCCGCGCTCGTCGAGGGTCTCGCCACCACCGACACGGTTCGGACCGGGAGGTTGCTGGCGCACACCAGCGGCGCGCACGGGCTCGCGGTTCTCGCCCCCGCCGTCGCCCACGGCGCGCTCCCGCTCGCCCTGCACCCGGTGATGACGTTCCCGGGGCGGCCGGAGGACCTGCAGCGGCTGGCGGGCGTCGCCTTCGGTGTCACCGCGCCGGACGCGCTGCGCCCGGTGGCGGAGGCGCTCGTGGTGGAGATGGGCGGCGAGCCGGTGTGGGTCGCGGAGTCGGCCCGTCCGCTCTACCACGCGGCGCTCGCCACCGGGGCGAACTTCCTGGTGACCCTCGTCGCCACCGCGGCGGAGCTGCTCGCGGCCGCCGGGGTCGACGTCCCCGCCCGCATGCTCGGGCCCCTGCTCGGCGCCGCGCTGGACAACGCGCTGCGGCAGGGCGATGCCGCGCTGACCGGGCCGGTCGCCCGGGGGGACTCGGCGACCGTCGCTGGCCATCTCGCGGCGCTCGGCACGGTCGCGCCGGACGTGGTGCCGGCGTACGTCGCCATGGCCCGGTTGACGGCGGACCGCGCGCTCGCGGCCGAGCTGCTCGCGCCCGCGGACGCCGAGGCGCTGCTCGACGTGCTCGCCGCTCGGTCGCCGGGAACCCCTCCGTGAGCCCGGCCCCGCACCGGCGAGCCCGGCCCCGCACGGGCAGCCAGCACGCACTCGCAGCACGGACTTGCAGGACGGACTTGCAGGACGGACTCACAGGACGAAGCGATGGGAGAGGTGACATGAACCTGCGGACGCGCACCCGGCCGGTCGTCGCCCGCACCCGTGGCGAGCTCGCGAAGGCGGTCGCCGCGCTGCGGCGCCCCACCGGCCACGGCCGGGCGCGGATCGTCGCGCTCGTGCCGACGATGGGTGCGCTGCACGAGGGCCATCGCGCCCTCATCCGCCGCGCCCTGGAGCTCGGCGACGCCGTCGTGGTGAGCATCTTCGTCAACCCGCTGCAGTTCGGGCCGGGCGAGGACCTCGACCGCTACCCGCGGACGTTCGACGCGGACGTCGCGATGTGCGCGGCGGAGGGGGTCGCGGTGGTGTTCGCGCCGGCGCCCGACGTGGTCTACCCCGAGCGCCCCCGGGTGACGGTGACCGCCGGGGAGCTGGGCTCCCGTCTGTGCGGCGCGTCGCGTCCGGGGCACTTCGACGGGGTCCTGACCGTGGTGATGAAGCTGCTCCACCTCGTCGGCCCCGATCTCGCCGTGTTCGGCGAGAAGGACGCGCAGCAGCTGGCGCTGGTCCGGCGGATGGTCAGCGACCTCGACCTGCCGGTGCACATCGTCGGGGTGCCGACCGTGCGCGACCCGGACGGGCTGGCGGTGTCGAGCCGCAACGCCTACCTGTCCCCCGCCGAGCGGCGGTCGGCCCTGGCGCTGTCCCGCGCGCTGCGCGCCGGGGCCGCCGCGGCCCGCGGCGGCCCCGCGGGTGTGCGCGCGGCGGCCACCGCCGTCCTCGCGGCCGAGCCCGGGCTTCGCCCCGACTACCTGGCCCTCGTCGACCCGGGGACGCTGGAGGAGGTGCCGGAGGACTTCGCGGGCGCGGCGCTGCTCGCGGGGGCGGCGTACGCCGGCACCACGCGCCTGATCGACAACACCACCGTGACCGTGGCCCCGGCCTGATCGGCGGCGGCGTGCTGCTCACCATCGACGTCGGCAACACCAACACGGTCCTCGGCGTGTTCGACGGCCCGGAGCTCATCGAGCACTGGCGGATCGCGACGGAGGCGCGGCGCACGAGCGACGAGCTGGCGCTGCTGCTGCACGGGCTGCTCGGCGAGTCCGCGGTCGTGCCGCAGGTCGCCGGGCACATCACCGGGATCGCCTGCTGCTCAACCGTGCCCGCGGTGCTGCACCAGGTCCGCGAGATGTGCCAGCGGTGGTTCGCGCCCCTGCCCGCGGTCATCGTCGAGCCCGGGGTGCGCACCGGCGTCCCCGTTCTCATGGACAACCCGAAAGAGGTCGGCAGCGACCGGATCATCAATACGCTCGCCGCGTTCACCCTCCACGGCGGTCCCGCGGTCGTCGTCGACTTCGGCACCTCGACCAACTTCGACGTCGTCTCGGTGAAGGGGGAGTTCCTCGGCGGCGCCCTCGCCCCCGGGATCGAGATCTCCGTCGACGCGTTGGCGGGGCGCGCCGCCCAGCTGCGCAAGGTCGAGCTGATCCGCCCGCGGTCCGTCATCGGGAAGAACACCGTCGAAGCCCTGCAGTCCGGGATCCTGTTCGGGTTCGCGGGCCAGGTCGACCGCATCGTCGAGCTGGTCGTCACCGAGCTGGGCGGGTGCGCGACCGTCATCGCGACCGGCGGGCTCGCCCCCCTCGTCCTCGCCGAGTCCCGCACCATCGACGTGCACGAGCCGTGGCTGACGCTGATCGGGCTGCGACTGGTGTACGAGCGGAATGTGACGGCCTGAGCCGCGGTCCCGGCTGATCCACCTCCCGGCTCGCGCGGGCGGCCTGCCGTAGCCTGTCGCGTCGTGACCGAGCCGCCGCACCGCCCGTCGGCGGACCGGTCGCGCGACGGGCTCCCGGAGCAGGTGCGGGTGCGGCGGGACAAGCTTGCCCGGCTGCGGGCCGACGGCGTCGACCCCTACCCGGTCGGCTTCCCCCGGACGGCCACCGTCGGTGACCTGCGCGCCCGGTTCGCGGGCCTGCCCCCGGACACCGGGACCGGCGAGCGCGTGGGTATCGCGGGGCGGGTCATCCTGAACCGTCTTGGGGGCAAGCTGTGCTTCGCGACGGTGCGGGACGCCACCGGAGACCTGCAGGTGATGGTGTCGCTGGACCGGCTCGGCGGCGAGGCGCTGGAGGCGTGGAAGCGCGACGTCGACCTCGGCGATCACATCGGAGTCGTCGGGGAGGTCGTGACGTCCCGCCGCGGGGAGCTGTCCGTTCTCGCCGAGCGGTGGCAGTTCACCGCGAAGGCGTTGCGCCCGCTGCCGGACAAGCACAAGGGCCTGACGGACGTGGAAGCGCGGGTGCGCCAGCGGTACGTCGACCTCATCGTCAACCCCGCGGCCCGCGAGATGCTCCGGGTGCGCAGCGAGACCGTGCGGTCGCTGCGGGAGTCGCTCACTCGGCGTGGTTTCCTCGAGGTCGAGACCCCGATGCTGCAGACGGTCCACGGGGGCGCGAACGCGCGTCCGTTCGTCACCCACATCAACGCCTACGACCTGGACCTGTTCCTGCGAATCGCTCCGGAGCTCTACCTCAAGCGCCTCGTCGTCGGCGGCGTCGAAAAGGTCTTCGAGATCAATCGCAACTTCCGGAACGAGGGCGTCGACGCGACGCACAACCCCGAGTTCACGATGCTCGAGGCCTACGAGGCCTACGGCGATTACGACTCCATGCAACTGCTTACCCGCGAGTTGGTGCAGGAGGCGGCGCGTGCGGTGTTCGGCACCACCGTGGTGCGCCACGTCGACGGCTCGGAGCACGACCTCGGCGGCGAGTGGCCCGCCGTCCCCGTCCACCAGGCGATCTCCGAGGCGCTCGGGGAGGATGTGGGCCCGGACACGCCGGTCGACGAGCTGCGCCGGCTGTGCGACCGCGCCGAGATCCCCTACGACCCGGGGTGGGACGCGGGGCACGTGGTCCTCGAGCTCTACGAGCGCCTCGTCGAGGAACGGACAGTCCTGCCCACCTTCTACCGTGACTTCCCAAAGTCGGTGTCCCCGCTGACCCGTCGACACCGCGAGGACCCGTGGCTGGTCGAGCGATGGGACCTCGTCGCCTTCGGCGCCGAGCTCGGCACGGCGTACTCCGAGCTGATCGACCCGATCGAGCAGCGGGACCGGCTGGTCGCGCAGTCGCTGCTGGCCGCCGGCGGTGACCCCGAGGCGATGCAGCTCGACGAGGACTTCCTCCGCGCGCTGGAGCACGGCATGCCGCCGACCGGGGGAATGGGATTGGGAATCGACCGACTGCTGATGGCCTTCACCGGCGCGAGCATCCGGGAGACCATCCTGTTCCCGCTCGTCCGACCGCACTCGTGAGCGGCTCCCCCCGGAATACCCCCCATTGGTTGCAGCAAAAACCTTTCCTGTGCGGCGTCCGCGGTTGCGCGCCCATTCCCGGGCTATATTCTTGGTTCGGGGGGCCATGGAACTTCGGCAGAAGAGGCGGACAGCGAATGGCACAGAAGGTCCTCCTGGTGTGCGACCTCCACGACGACGACACCCCCGGCAGCGAGACGATCAGTTTCTGCCTCGACGACGGGACCTACGAGATCGACGTTTGTGAGGAGCACGCCGACGAGTTGCGCGAGTCGTTCGCGCCGTACGTCGGTGCAGCGCGGCGGGCGGGGGGCCGCGCCGCACCGCCCGCCCGCGGCCGTGGCCGCGCCCCGCGCGGCGGCGGTGGAGGCGGCAGCCCGGACCGGCAGCGGACCGCGGACATCCGGACCTGGGCCAAGGAGCAGGGGCTCAAGGTCAGCGAGCGGGGCCGGATCCCGGCGACGATCATCGAGCAGTTCGAGGCGGCGCACCGGTAGCCGCGTTCGCTCTCGGCGGACACCGTAGGGGCGCCGGGGTGGGGGCGAGGGAATCTCGCGCCGCCACCCCGGCGTTTCCTCCATCGTTCCGGCGAATCGGTCAGCGGTGAGCGGGCAGAACCTCGTCGTGACCGGTTCGAGTGCACGTCCGTCGAGCCTTCCCGGCCCCTCTGCTTGAGCAGGGGAAGCGGGGCCCGGGGGGCTAGCATGCGGAGGACGGGGAGGGCGCTCCCCGGCACCACCGCTCGGTTCGCTCGGACGCGTCCGGACGCACTGCCCGAGGAGCGAGGATGTTCGAGAGGTTCACCGACCGCGCGAGGCGCGTCGTCGTCCTGGCCCAAGAAGAGGCCCGGATGCTCAACCACAACTACATCGGCACCGAGCACATCCTCCTGGGCCTCATCCACGAGGGCGAGGGCGTCGCGGCCAAGGCGCTGGAGTCGCTCGGCATCTCGCTGGAGGGCGTGCGCCAACAGGTCGAGGAGATCATAGGGCAAGGGCAGCAGGCTCCGTCCGGGCACATCCCGTTCACCCCGCGCGCCAAGAAGGTCCTCGAGCTCTCGCTGCGCGAGGCGCTCCAGCTCGGGCACAACTACATCGGCACCGAGCACATCCTGCTCGGCCTGATCCGCGAGGGCGAGGGCGTCGCCGCCCAGGTGCTCGTGAAGCTCGGAGCCGACCTCAACCGGGTCCGCCAGCAGGTCATCCAGCTGCTGTCCGGCTACCAGGGCAAGGAGACCGCGGCCGCGGGCGGGCCGACCGAGGGGACGCCGAGCACGTCCCTGGTCCTCGACCAGTTCGGGCGCAACCTCACCCAGGCGGCGCGCGAGGGCAAGCTCGACCCGGTGATCGGGCGCGAGAAGGAGATCGAGCGGGTCATGCAGGTGCTGTCCCGCCGCACCAAGAACAACCCCGTCCTGATCGGGGAGCCCGGCGTCGGCAAGACGGCTGTGGTCGAGGGCCTCGCCCAGAAGATCGTCCGTGGTGAGGTCCCCGAGACGCTCAAGGACAAGCAGCTCTACACGCTCGACCTGGGTGCGCTGGTCGCGGGCTCCCGGTACCGCGGCGACTTCGAGGAGCGGCTGAAGAAGGTCCTCAAGGAGATCCGGACCCGCGGCGACATCATCCTGTTCATCGACGAGCTGCACACGCTCGTCGGCGCGGGCGCCGCGGAGGGAGCGATCGACGCGGCCTCGATCCTCAAGCCGATGCTGGCGCGCGGGGAGCTGCAGACGATCGGGGCGACGACCCTCGACGAGTACCGCAAGCACCTGGAGAAGGACGCCGCTCTCGAGCGGCGATTCCAGCCGATCCAGGTGGGGGAGCCCTCGCTGGCGCACACGATCGAGATTCTGAAGGGCCTGCGCGACCGGTACGAAGCGCACCACCGGGTGTCGATCACGGACGACGCGCTCGTCGCCGCCGCCACGCTCGCGGACCGCTACATCTCCGACCGCTTCCTCCCGGACAAGGCGATCGATTTGATCGATGAGGCCGGGTCGCGGATGCGGATCCGCCGGATGACCGCGCCGCCGGACCTTCGGGAGTACGACGAGAAGATCGCTAACGTGCGCCGCGAGAAGGAGTCCGCGATCGATGCGCAGGACTTCGAGAAGGCGGCCTCGCTGCGCGACCGGGAGAAGCAACTGCTCGCCGAGAAAGCGCACCGCGAGAAGGAGTGGAAGGCCGGCGACATGGACGTGGTCGCCGAGGTCACCGATGAGGAGATCGCCGAGGTCCTCGCCACCTGGACCGGCATCCCGGTGTTCAAGCTGACCGAGGAGGAGACCGCGCGGCTGCTGCGGATGGAGGACGAGCTGCACAAGCGGGTCGTCGGGCAGGAGCAGGCGATCAAGGCGGTGTCGCAGGCGATCCGGCGCACCCGTGCCGGGCTGAAGGACCCCAAGCGGCCCAGCGGGTCGTTCATCTTCGCCGGGCCGTCGGGGGTGGGGAAGACCGAGCTGTCCAAGACCCTGGCCGAGTTCCTGTTCGGTGACGAGGACGCGCTCATCCAGCTGGACATGAGCGAGTTCATGGAGAAGCACACCGTCTCCCGGCTCGTCGGGTCCCCGCCCGGCTACGTCGGCTACGAGGAGGGCGGCCAGCTCACCGAGCGGGTGCGCCGCAAGCCGTTCTCGGTCGTGCTGTTCGACGAGGTGGAGAAGGCGCACCAGGACGTCTTCAACACGCTGCTGCAGGTGCTCGAGGACGGCCGGCTGACGGATTCGCAGGGCCGCACGGTCGACTTCAAGAACACCGTGATCATCATGACCACGAACCTCGGGACCCGCGACATCGCGAAGGGCATCGGGCTCGGCTTCTCTGGCGGCTCCGGCCAATTCGTGGACTACGAGCGGATGAAGAACAAGGTGCAGGAGGAGCTCAAGCAGCACTTCCGCCCCGAGTTCCTCAACCGAATCGACGACACGATCGTCTTCCACCAGCTCACCGAGGACGAGATCGTCCAGATCGTCGACCTCATGCTCCGCCGGGTCGACGAGGCGCTGAAGAACAAGGACATGGGCCTCGAGCTCACCGCGCCCGCGAAGTCGCTGCTCGCCAAGCGCGGGTACGACCCGGTCCTCGGCGCCCGGCCGCTGCGTCGGACGATCCAGCGGGAGATCGAGGACGTCCTCTCGGAGAAGATTCTCTACGGCGACCTGCGCCCGGGGCAGATCGTCGTGGTGGACACCGAGAAGGACGCGTCCGGCGAGGACGTCGGCTTCACGTTCCGCGGCGAGCCGAAGCCGCCGGCCGTGCCCGACACCCCACCGGTCCAGACCGCGACCGGAACGCCCGACTGACCGACCCACGTCACCGCCGCTGCCCCGCCCGGGCGTCCGGGCGGGGCAGCGGCGCGTTCGAGGCCACGTCGGGGCGGGCGCCCGCCCTGGTCCCACGGATTCTGGCGAGCGCGGCGTGTTGCCGACATCGCGGGGTCTCGGGCGACGGGGAGCGGGTGCTGCGAGTTACGCCGGCAGCGGGTTACGCCGACAGCGGGTCGCCCGGCAGGGCGAACCGTCCGTCGGGCAGCCGCTCGACGAGGCCGTCGGCGAGCAGCGACTTCAGGGCCCGGCGGCGTTGACGCGCATCGGCCCGTCCGTCATCGGCCTCGAGCCCCGGCACGACGAGCGCGTCCGGGTCGACCGGGCCGGCGGCGGCACGCAGCACCGCGAGCAGCGCTCCGCGGGCCTGTCGGTCGCTGCCGGCGTACGGGCGATCCCGGCGCGGCCTTGCCCGCGGACTCGCCGGCCGCTGCGCACCGCTCCACCACGCGCACGACCCGGTGATCGGGCACCGGTCGCAGCGCGGGGCGCGGGTGGTGCAGACCAGCGCCCCGAGCTCCATGACGGCGACCGCGCCGGCGGCCGCGGCGTCTGGGGACAGGAGCGCGTCCGCCGCCCGCTGCTCGCCGCGGGTCGGCGTGGTCCCGCCCGGCGCCGCCCGGCCGTGCACGGCGCGCGCGAGCACCCGCCGCACGTTCGTGTCCAGCGGCAGCGTCGGGTGCCGGAAGGCGAACGCGGCCACGGCCCGCTGTGTGTACGCCCCGACCCCGGGCAGCGCCCGCAGCTCGGCGGGGTCGTCGGGCACGTCTCCCCCGTGCCGCTCGACCATCGCCCGGGCCGCGGCGTGCAGCCGCAGCGCCCGCCGCGGGTACCCGAGCGTCCCCCACTGCCGCACGGCTACGCCGGGGGCGTCCGCGGCAAGGGCGGCAGGGGTGGGCCAGCGGGCCAGCCACGCGGCGTACGGCGCGAGGACGCGCGCCACCGGTGTCTGCTGCAGCATCACCTCGCTGACCAGCACCCCCCACGGCGTCGTGTCCCCCCGCCGCCACGGCAGCTCGCGCGCGGCGGCGGCGTACCACCCGAGCAGGGCGTCCCAGTCCAGGCGGGTCGGTGGCCCGCCCTCACACAACTCACACATACCGCTCGAGGATCGACGACTCCGCCAGCCGGGACAGCCCCTCGCGCACGCTGCGCGCCCGGGACTCCCCGACGCCGTCGACCGCCTGCAGGTCGTCGATGCTGGCGGCGAGCAGCTTCTGAAGACCACCGAAGTGGTCGACGAGCCGGTCGACGACGAGCTGGGGCAGCCGGGGAACCTTCGCCAGCAGCCGGTAGCCGCGCGCGCTGACCGCACCCTCCAGCACGTCCGCGCCGCCCGGGTAACCCATCACGCGGGCGACGGTCGACAGGTCGAGCAGCTCCTGGCCCGACAGCTGGTCGAGCTCGGCGAGGACGTCGGCCAGACCGCGCTGCTTGCGACCGGTGCCGGGGGGCAGGTAGTCGCGGACGACGAGTTCGCGCTCCAGCTCGACCCCCGCCATCAGCTCCTCGAGCTGCAGGGCGAGTAACCGCCCGTCCGTCCCCAACTCGATCACATAGCCGTCGATCTCGTCGGCGATCCGTCGGACCATCTCGAGCCGCTGGACCACGCTCGCGGTGTCCCGCACGGTGACCAGGTCCTCGATCTCCAACGCGGACAGCGTGCCGGAGACCTCGTCCAGGCGGAGCTTGTACCGCTCCAGCGTGGCGAGGGCCTGATTGGCCCGGGAGAGGATCGCGGCCGAGTCGTCCAGCACGTACCGGCGGCCGGCGACGTACAGCACGATGATCCGCATGGACTGGCTGACCGAGATCACCGGGAAGCCGGTCTGCCGTGCCACTCGCTCCGCGGTGCGATGGCGGGTGCCCGCCTCCTCCGTCGGGATCGTGGGGTCCGGCACCAGGTGGGTCGCGGCCCGGACGATCCTGGCCAACCCGGTGTCGAGGACGATCCCGCCGTCCATCTTGGCGAGCTCCCGCAGCCGCGTCGCCGAGAACTCCACGTCCATCGGGAATCCGCCGGTGCACAGCGCCTCGACCCCGCGGTCGTGACCCAACACGATCAGCGCACCGGTGTTGCCCCGGAGGATGCGCTCCAGGCCGTCCCGCAGCGCGGTGCCCGGTGCCACCGCGGCGAGGGTGGTGCGCAGGTCGTCGCGATCGGCCCGATCGTTGGCTGCCACCGGCTCCTCGCTGCTCGGGCGGTGTCGGAGCGATCCCGAGTCTACCCACCGGTGCTCGCGCGCCGAAGATGTTGCTACGTGACCATCGCCAGCGCCTCCCGCAGGTGGGCGACCGGGACGACCGTCATCCCGTCGGGAACGGGGCCGGGCTCGGGCGGCACGAGGGCGGTGGTGAACCCGAGCCGTGCCGCCTCGGCGAGCCGGCGGCCGAGCGCGGTGACCGGGCGCAGCTCCCCGGCGAGCCCCACCTCTCCCACGGCGACCAGGCCGGGGGGCAGCGGACGGTCGGCGACCGCGCTCGCGACGGCCAGGGCCGCCGCGAGGTCGCCCGCCGGTTCGGCGATCCGCCCGCCCCCGACGGTCGCCACGAACACGTCCTTGTGTGTCAACGGCGCGCCCGCGCGGCGTTCGAGGACCGCGAGCAGCATGACGGTCCGTGCCGTGTCCACCCCGCTGCTCGCTCGCCGCGGGACGGCCGCGGTCGCACCCGAGACGAGGGCCTGGACCTCCGTGACCAGCGGGCGCGTCCCGTCGACGGTCACCGTGACGCACGAGCCGGGCACCGGTTGGGCGTGCCGGGACAGGAACAGCCCGCTGGGGTCGGCGACCTCCGCGATCCCGTCGTCGCGCAGCTCGAAGCACCCGACCTCGTCCGCGGGCCCGAAACGGTTCTTCCCCGCGCGCACGATGCGCAGCCGGCCGTGCCGGTCACCGTCGAAGTGCAGGACCACGTCGACGAGGTGCTCGAGCACCCGCGGACCCCCGATCGCACCGTCCTTCGTCACGTGCCCGACGAGGACCGTCGCGATCCCGCGCTCCTTGGGCGACCGCGATGAGGGCGGACGCGACCTCGCGCACCTGCGTGACGCCGCCCGGCGACCCCTCGACGTCCGCCGAGGCGACGGTCTGGATCGAGTCGACGACGAGCAGGCGCGGGCGCACCGCGTCGACGTGGGCGAGCAGCGCGGACAGGTCGGTCTCCGCCGCCAGGTAGAGGTGCGGGTGGAGGGCACCCACGCGGTCGGCGCGCAGCCGGACCTGCGCGGCCGACTCCTCACCGGTGACGACGAGGCAGGGGTCTGCCGCCGTGGCGCACCGCGCGGCGACCTCCAGCAGCAGCGTCGACTTGCCGGTGCCCGGTTCGCCCGCGAGCAGCACGACCGCCCCGGGGACGAGGCCGCCGCCGAGGACGCGGTCGAACTCGGCGATGCCGGTCGGCCGGGCCCGCGCCGTGGACGCGTCGATCTCGCGGATCGGGCGCGCCGGCCCGCGCACCGGCCCCCGGGCGACGCTGCGCAGCGCCCGCCCACCCACCTCCTCGACTGTGCCCCACGCCGAGCACTCCGGGCAGCGCCCCACCCACCTCGGCGTTCCCGCGTCGCAGCGCACGCAGCGGAAGCCCCCCTGGTCCCTGACGCCGGTCCCCTTGGTCGCGATCCGTGCCATGCGCGCAGGCTAGGGACGGGCACCGACAAGAACGGGCCGACAGGAAGGGCCGACAGGAACCGGGGCGTACGGACGCGGCCGGCGGCCGTGGGGAGCCGCGCTCGGCGTCGGTCAGGCGGGGTCGGCGGGGTGCGGCGCGGGGGGCGCCGGCGCCACCATCCGCCGGTCGCACAGCCGGGCGAGTTCGGCGTACGCCGCCTCACCCATGAGCGCGGTGAGCTCGGCCCGATAGGACAGAAACAGCGGCTCGGCGGCGCGGTGCGCCGCCGGGGAACCGGTGCACCACCACGTCAGGTCGTGCCCCCCCGCGCCCCAGCCGCGCCGGTCGTACTCGCCGATCGTCACGACGAGCACCCGCGTCTTGTCCGCTCGCTCGACGGTGTCGAACGTGCGGCGCAGCGGCACCTGCCAGCAGACGTCGGGCTTGGTCTCCAGGGGGTGACGCCCCTCGTGCAGCGCCCGCGCGTGCAGCGCGCAACCGATCCCCCCGGCGAAGCCGGGGCGGTTGAGGAAGATGCAGGCGCCGTCGACGAGGCGGGTCCGGCGCTTGCCGTCGTCGACGGTGGCGATCCCGCGCTGGCCCGCGCGCCACAACTGCCACTCGTCCGGCGTGAGCGACCGGGCCGCCTCCCGGACCCGCCGCTCGTCGGCGCGGTCCGAGAAGAACGCCCCGTGCGAGCAGCACCCATCGTCGGCGCGGTCCGGCGCGATCCCGGGGCAGCCGGACCCGAAGATGCACGACCAGCGGGAGCACAGCCAGGTGAGGTCGCAGCGGAACACCTGCGCCGGGTCCGCCGGGTCAACGAACTCGATCCACTCCCGCGGGAAGTCGAGCGGCGCCTCGCGCACGCCCCGAGCCTACGACCGGCGGTTACCCTGGGGTCCGTGAAAACCCCGGCCCCGGTGTCGTCCGTGGCCGGGCCCGCCGTCGCGCGTGTTCCCGAAGCCAAGGTGGGCCTGTCCACCGCGTCCGTCTACCCCGAGTCGACCGCGAGCGCCTTCGAGATCGCGGCACGGCTGGGGTACGACGGCGTCGAGGTCATGGTCTGGACCGACCCGGTGAGCCAGGACGTGGAGGCGCTGCGCCGCCTCGCCGACTACCACGGCATCGCGGTCCTCGCGATCCACGCCCCCTGCCTATTGATCACCCAGCGGGTGTGGGGCACGGATCCGTGGGCGAAGCTGCTGCGCGCGCAGCAGGCCGCCGAGCGGCTGGGCGCCGGGACCGTGGTCGTGCACCCGCCGTTTCGCTGGCAGCGCGACTACGCGCGCGAGTTCGTCTCCGGGCTCGGGCGGATGGCCGACGTCACAGACGTGCGGTTCGCCGTCGAGAACATGTTCCCGCTGCGCGCCCGCGGCCGCCAGGTCGTGCCGTACGCACCGGACTGGTCGCCGCTCGACCACGACTACGAGCACGTCACGCTGGACCTGTCGCACACCAGCGTGTCCGACTCCGACGCGCTCGGGACCCGGCTGGCGCACGTGCACATCGCCGACGGGCTCGGGTCGAACCGCGACGAGCACCTGGTTCCCGGCCGCGGCACCCAGCCCTGCGCGGAGCTGCTGGAGCGGCTGGCGGCGGGCAACTTCGCCGGCACCGTGATCGTGGAGGTGAACACCCGGCGCTGCGACAACCGGGCGGACCGGGAAGCCGACCTCGCCGAGGCGCTCGCGTTCACCCGGCTCAACCTCGCCGCG
>DATGDX010000223.1:0-2818 GCA_035310665.1 Mycobacteriales bacterium
CGATCACCCGGGCTCTCGCGGGCCACCGGTGTCCGAGGGGGCGACGGTGATCCCCCGCGCGAGCACGCTGTGCCGCTTGCCGTAGGTGACGTACACGACGATGCCGAGGGCCATCCACACGGCGAAGCGCAGCCACGTCACCGGCTCGAGGCTGACGATGAGCCACACCGAGAACGCGATGCCGACGAGCGGCACGACCGGCACGAGCGGCGTGCGGAACGTGCGGGGCACGTCGGGCTGGGCCCGCCGTAGCACGATGATCGACGCCGACACGATGATGAACGCGGTCAGCGTGCCGATGTTCACGAGCACCGCGACGTCCGCGATCGGGGTGAAGCCGGCCACGACGGCGGTCACCCCGCCGATGATCCACGTGGGGCGGTACGGCGTGCGGTGGTGCGGATGGACCTTGGCGAACCATCCCGGCAGCAGGCCGTCGCGACTGACCGCGAACCAGACCCGGGCCGCGGCGAGGGAGAACGCGAACAGCACGCTGGTGATGCCCGCGATCGCGGCAACCGAGATGATCGAGGAGAACGCGCGGAGCCCGTTGTCGAGGAACGCGTTCGCGACCGGCGCGGCGTTGTTGAGCGTGCGGTACGGCGCCATGCCCGTGAGCACGAGACTGATGAGGATGTAGGCCGTCATCGAGACCGTCAGCGAGAGCAGCACGGCCCGCGGCAGGTCGCGCTGCGGGTTCTTCGCCTCCTCGGCGGCGGTCGTCAGCGTGTCGTACCCGAAGACGGCGAAGAACACGAGCGCGGCGCCGGACACGATCCCGGACAGGCCGAAGGGGGCGAACGGCGTGAGGTTGTCGGTGTCCACGTAGAAGGCGCCGACCGCGATGACGAGCGCGATCGCCGCCAGTTTGACGATCACCATGGTGTCGTTGAACCGCGCGCCGACCTCGATGCCGCGGGAGAGCAGCCAGGCGATGAGCAGGCAGATGACGACCGCGAACAGGTCGATGACGCGCCCGCTGCCGGTGCCGGGTGCCCCCGCCATCCACGCCGGTACGGCAATCCCGACGCCCTCGAGAAGCGCGTTCACGTATCCGCCGAGCCCGATCGCGACGACCGCGACGACGAGGGTGTACTCCAGCATCAGGTCCCAGCCGATGATCCACGCCGGGAGCTCCCCGAGCACGGCGTAGCCGTACGTGTAGGCCGACCCGGCGACCGGGATCATGCCTGCGAACTCCGCGTAGCACAGCGCCGCCGCGGCACTCGCGATCCCCGCGATCACGAACGAGACCGCGACCGCCGGGCCCGCCTTGGTGGCCGCCGCGACGCCGGTGAGGACGAAGACGCCGACCCCGATGATCCCGCCGATGCCGATCGCGGTCAGTTGCCACAGCCCCAGGGTGCGGCGCAGCGCGGTGCCCTCGACGCCCGCCACCTCCTGCTGCCCCGCCACCTCCTGCTGTAGGGCGCGGATGTCCTTCTTGCGCCACACGCTCGTGCGCGCCTCGTCGCTCATCGACGCCTCCCGCCGCTCCTGGCCCTCTCCGCCCCCCTCCATGCCCATATGCCACGGACACGCCCACTCCGCAGTTAGACCGCGGTCACGCCGACGCTACGTCTCGCGGGTGTGGGTCGCCGGGCAGTCGCCGCTAGCCTGCGGCGCAACACGACCGGACACACGACGGACAGCAGCAGGCGCCCTCCGGCGTCCCGGCGCGAACCAGAGAGGCTCAGGCACGATGATCCGCCGCACCCGTGTCCCCCGCTCGACCGACGTCCGTCTGACGTTCACCCTTCCCGTGGACGTCCCGCCCGGCCCGGTGTCCGTCGTCGGCTCGTTCAACGGCTGGACCCCCGGGGCGCACGCGTTGCGCAAGCGCGGGAGCGGGTACGCAGCGCCGCGGTCGTCGTACCGGCCGGCACCGACGTCCATTTCCGCTACCTCGCCGCGGAGGGACACTGGTTCGACGACGCGGACGCCGACTCGATAACCGACGCGGGGGGTTACGTCCACGTCGAACCCACGACCACCGTGGCGCCAGGAAACTCTCACCATGGCGCCAGGCGAGCGAATAGTAGGACCTAGATATGCGCATCGGACTCATCGCGCCACCCTGGGTGCCCGTCCCGCCACCCCGGTACGGCGGGACGGAAGCGGTCCTCGACCGCTTGGCGCGAGGGTTCGTCGAGGTGGGCGCTGACGTCCTGCTGTTCACGACCGGCGACAGCACGTGCCCGGTCCCGCGCGAATGGGTCCTTCCCCGGGCCGAACCGCAGCGGATCGGGATGGGTGTGCTCGAGATGCGCCACCTCATCCACGCGTACGAAGCCGTGCAGGACTGTGACATCGTGCACGACCACACAGTTTTCGGCCCGGTCTACGCCGATCGGTTCCCGTGGCTGCGCGTCGTGACGACCAACCACGGCCCCTTCAACGACGAGCTGCTCGACATCTACAGCGCGATCGCCTACCGCATCCCGATTATCGCGATCTCCCACGCCCAGGCGGCGACCGCGGGGCAGGTCCCGATCGCGGCGGTGATCCACCATGGGATCGACCTGGAGCAGCTGCCGGTGGGGGAGGGCCGCGGCGGCTACCTGCTGTTCCTCGGCCGGATGTCCCCCGCCAAGGGTGCCCGCGAGGCCGCGCTCGTCGCCCGGCTCGCCGGTGTGCCCCTGCTGATGGCCGCGAAGATGCGCGAACGCGAGGAGTACGCGTACTTCGAGGAGCACGTCGAGCCGCTGCTCGGCGCCGAGGTGCAGTACGTCGGCGAGGTCGGCGGCGCGCACAAGCAGCAACTGCTCGACGACGCGCTCGCGCTCGTCAACCCGATCGCGTGGCCCGAGCCGTTCGG
>DATGDX010000224.1:0-2288 GCA_035310665.1 Mycobacteriales bacterium
CCCGTTGGACGACCGCGCGCTGCACGCGGGCTTGGACGCGCTCGTCGAGAAGTTCGGCCGGGCGGTGACCGCCCGCGAGCTGCACCAGAGCGGGCACACGAACGAGCACTCGGCGGCGTTGGTCGGTGAGCTCACGCAACAGCTCCGAAGGACCGCGTAGCGTGCGCAGCGTCACCCGGTCACGCCGGGTGATGCTGCCGCGTTGGCGGGGCCGGTCGACCGGTCGCGGGGAACGGCCGCGCCGACGTGGTGACGCGGTCCTGCCACCCGCGTTGACAGCGGTGGCGGCCGTGTGCTGAAGTCGCGGCCGCGACGGCGGTGGAGGAAGTCGGTGCGAATCCGACGCGGTCCCGCCACTGTCACCGGGGAGTGGACCCCCATGCGCGGCCACGGCCCAGGCGGGCGGGAAGGCCGGGGGCGAGCGCCGATCCGGAAGCCAGGAGACTCCGGCCGTCGCAGGGGCACCCACGGGCGCGGACACCCGGGAGGACCGTTGACGCGACGAGACGCGTGCGCGCGGGGCGCGTGACGCGCGTGCCCGCCGCCGCGATCGGGCTGCTCGCCGGCTACGCCGCCGACCTCGTCGCCGCCGACCCGCGCGGCGCTCACCCGGTCGCCGCGTTCGGCCGCGCCTGCGCCCGCGCGGAGCGGGTCCTGTACGCCGACGCCCGGCCGCCCGGCGCGCTCCTCGTCGGCACCGCCGTCACGTCCGCCGCCCTCCTCGGCGCGACCGTGCACCGCGTGACCGGCTCCCGCCCCGCCCTGCGGGCCGCCGGGGTCGCCGCGGCCACCTGGGCGGTGCTCGGCGGCACCTCGCTGGCCCGCGTCGCCGAGGACGTCGCGGCCGCGCTCGACCGCTCGGACCTGCCCCGGGCGCGGGCGCTGCTGCCCGCGCTGTGCGGGCGCGACCCCGAGCACCTAGACGAAGGCCGGCTCGCCCGCGCCACCGTCGAGTCGGTCGCGGAGAACACCGCGGACGCGGTCGTCGCCCCCCTCGCGTGGGGCGCGCTCGCCGGCGTCCCCGGCCTGCTCGCCTACCGCGCCGTCAACACCTTGGACGCGATGCTCGGCCACCGCACCGCCCGCTACGCCCGGTTCGGCTGGGCGGCCGCCCGCACCGACGACGCCGCCAACCTGGTCCCGGCCCGGCTGACGGCCCTGCTGACGGTCGCCGTCGCGCCCGCGGTCGGGGCCGACGCCGCCGGGGCGTGGCGGGCGTGGCGGCGGGACGGCGCGCGGCATCCGAGCCCGAACGCCGGGCGGGTGGAGGCGGCCTTCGCCGGCGCGCTGTGCGTGCGGCTCGGCGGCACGAACGTCTACCAGGGCCGGGCCGAGCACCGCGCGGTCCTCGGCGACGGGGCGGCACCCGCCGCCGAGGACATCCGGCGGGCGGTGCGGTTGTCCCGGGCGGTCGCGCTGGCCGCGGCGCTGCTGGCGGCAGGAACCGCGGCGCTGCTCGCCGCGGGCCTCGCGCCGGCGGGGTCGGGGAGGCGATCCCGGTGAGCGGCACGCTGCTCGTGGCCGGCACCTGCTCGGACGCGGGGAAGAGCGTCGTCACCGCCGGGATCTGCCGCTGGTTGGCGCGGCGGGGCGTGAAGGTGGCGCCGTTCAAGGCGCAGAACATGTCGCTGAACTCCACGGTCACCCGCGACGGGGCGGAGATCGGCCGGGCGCAGGCGATGCAGGCCGCGGCCGCCGGGGTCGAGGCGGAGGCGACGATGAACCCGGTGCTGCTCAAGCCGGGCAGCGACACCGCCAGCCAGGTCGTGCTGCTCGGCCGGCCCGTCACCGACGTGGACGCGCTGAGCTACCGGGCCCTCAAACCGCGGCTGCTCCGCGTCGTCCTCGACTGCCTCGCCGACCTGCGCGCCCGGTTCGACGTCGTGGTCTGCGAGGGGGCGGGCAGCCCCGCGGAGATCAACTTGCGCGAGAACGACATCGCGAACCTCGGCCTGGCCCGCGCCGCCGGCCTGCCGGTCGTCGTCGTCGGGGACATCGACCGGGGCGGGGTGTTCGCCGCGCTGTACGGCACCGTGGCCCTGCTCGACCGCGCCGACCAGGCGCTCGTCGCCGGCTTCGTCGTGAACAAGTTCCGCGGCGAGCCGCGGCTGCTCGCCCCCGGGCTCGCCCGACTGCGCGAGCTCACCGGCCGCCCGGTGCTCGGCGTGCTGCCGTGGGCCGAGGACCTGCACCTGGACGGCGAGGACTCCCTCACCCTGCGCCCCGACGCGGACGCCGGCACCCCCCACGGGGCGGACGTGCTGCGGGTCGCGGTCGTCCGGTTCCCG
>DATGDX010000225.1:0-4764 GCA_035310665.1 Mycobacteriales bacterium
GCGGCGAGCGCGGCGAGCAGGGCCCGCTCGGCGGTGACGGCGGCACGGGTGCGCAGGTCGTCGAGGCGGCCGACGAGGTCGAGCGTCGCGGCGTCGGCGGCGCGACACTCGACGGCGAGCGCGCCCTGACCGGGAGCCGGCAGCATCTGACCAGGGTCCAGCGTCTCCGTGACCACGCCGAGACGGCCGAGCCGGGCCACACCGGCCCGGGCGAGCACGACCGCGTCGAGCTCGCCGTCGGCGACCATGCGCAGCCGAGTGTCGACGTTGCCGCGGATCGGCACGACGTGCAGGCCGAGGCCGAGCGCGCGCAGCTGCGCGGCCCGCCGCGGCGACCCGGTCCCCACGCGCGCGCCCGACGGCAGCTCCCCGAGCGTCCGCCCCAACCGCGCCACGAGGACGTCGCGCGGGTCCTCGCGAGGGGGGACGGCGGCGAGCGCCAGGCCGGGCGCCGGCGCGGTCGGCAGGTCCTTGAGCGAGTGGACGGCGAGGTCGACGTCGCCCGCGGCGAGGCGGTCCCGCAGGGCGCTGACGAACACCCCGGTTCCGCCGAGCGTGGTGAGCGCGGCGGGCGACCGGTCGCCTTCGGTGACGATCTCCACGATTTCCGGGCGGTGCCCGGTGAGCGCGGTGAGCGCCCCGGCGACGGCGTGGGCCTGGGCGAGCGCCAGGCGGCTGCGCCGGGTGCCGAGGCGGACGGCGGAGGGTGTGCTCATCCCAGCACCTCTTCCCCGACGGTCACGTCCACGCGGCTGACGGCCTCGGGGGCGGCGGGGTCGAGGTCGAACAGCTCGCGCAGCGCCAGGGCGTACTCCTCGCCGCCGGGCCCCTCCGCGAGTTCCTTGACCCGGACGGTGGGGGCGTGCAGGAGCTTGTCGACCACGCGCCGGACCGTGGTCTCCACCTCCGCCCGGGCCCGCCGGTCCAGGTCGGGCAGCCGGGCGACGAGCCGGTCCAGCTCGGCGGTGACGACGCCGGCCGCCTTCGCGCGAAGCGCCACCACGGTGGGAGCCACGGCGGCGGCGCGCTGCCAGGCGAGGAAGGCGACGACCTCCTCGGCGACGATGCGGCGTACGGCTTCGACGCCGTCGGCGCGATCCCCGTCGTCGCCGAGCGCGGACCGCAGCGACTCCAGGTCGGCGAGCGTGACCCCCGGCAGGTCGCGCACGGCCGGATCCACGTCGCGGGGCAGCGCGAGGTCGAGGACGAACAGCGGGCGGGCGCCGCGCCGGCGCTGGGCCGGCGCGAGCTCGTCGACCGAGAGCACGAGACCGCTCGCGCCGGTGCACGAGACGACGAGGTCGGCAGCCGCGAGACCGTCGCCGAGCTCGGCCATGCCGAGCGCGCGGCCGTCGACCGCCAGGGCGAGGCGCTGCGCCGCGTCCGGTGACCGGTTCACGACCGTGATCGGGTGAGCACCCGCGTGGTGAAGCGTCGCAACCGCGAGGGAGCTCATGGACCCCGCGCCCACGACGAGCGCGGGACGGCCGCCGAGCGCGCCGAGGGTGCGCTCGGCGACCCCGAGCCCGACGCTGACGAGCGACGCCCCCGTCCGGTCGATGCCGGTTTCCGACCGTGCCCGTTTGCCGACCCGCAGCGCCTGCTGGACGAGCTCGTGCAGGACTCGCCCGACCGCGCCGTGGTCCTTGGCGGCGCGGAACGCGGCCCGGACCTGCCCGAGGATCTGCCCCTCGCCGATCACCATCGAGTCGAGTCCACAGGTCACGCCGAACAGGTGCTGGACGGCACGGTCCTCGTAGTGCACGTACAGGTGCGGGGTCAGCGTGTCCAGCGGCACCCCGGAGTGGTGCGCCATGAGCTCGGAGACGTCCGCGACGCCGCCGTGGAACTTGCTGACGTCGGCGTACACCTCGACGCGGTTGCACGTGGACAGCAGCAGCGCCTCGCTGACGTGCGGGCTGCCCTGCACGTCGGCGAGCAGCTTCCCGCCCGCGTCGCCGATCACCGCGGCCCGCTCCAGCAGATCCACCGGCGCGGTGCGGTGCGACAGGCCGACGACGAGGACGCTCACGAGGCGGACACCACCCTTGCGATCTCGTGGATCGGCGGTTCGGCCTCGACGAGGGGGGCGGGCGCGCGAACCTTCCGCTGCTCGTGGAACGCGAGGATCTGCAGCTCCAACGACAGGTCGACCTTGCGGATGTCGACGCGGTCGGGCACGGACAGCAGCGCCGGGGCGAAGTTGAGGATGCTGGTGACACCCGCGCGGACGAGCCGGTCACAGACCGGCTGGGCCGCGGCGGCGGGCGTGGCGATGACGCCGATCGCCACATCCTCGGCCCGCACCACGGCCTCGAGCTCGTCGAGGTGGCGCACCGTCCGCCCCGCCACACGCTTCCCGACGACCGCGCGATCGGCGTCGATCAGCGCGGCGACCCGGAAGCCGCGCGACGCGAACCCGCCGTAGTTGGCCAGCGCGTGGCCGAGGTTCCCGACCCCGACGATCACCACCGCCCAGTCCTGCGTCAGGCCCAGGGCACGGGAGATCTGGTAGACGAGGTACTCGACGTCGTAGCCGACGCCTCGGGTGCCGTAGGACCCGAGATGAGAGAGGTCCTTTCGCAGCTTCGCCGAGTTGACCCCGGCGGTGGCGGCCAGTTCCTCGGAGCTCACCAGCGGCCGGCCGGCGTCCGCGAGCGCGTTCAGCGCCCGCAGGTAGACCGGAAGGCGCGCTACGGTCGCCTCGGGGATGCTGCCACCGCGGGCCGCGAGTCGAGTCGGGCGGGACAACGCGCGAGAGCTCCGAGGTCGTGGACGATGCGGGCGGCTGGCGGCACAGGGTGCAGCAAGCGCCCACAGGGTAGGCGCTTGTGAACCTGCGCACAAACCCGGCGAACGTGACGGCCGGCGCGTCGCGCACCTCGCCACCCAGGTGAACGGTCGGCTGTCCCGCAGCGGCGTGGCCCTCGACCGGGGCCGCACGACCGGACCGGCCCGCCGGCCGGTCACGACGGGTCGACGTCGACGCCTGACCGGGAGTGCCCGCCGGAGGCGGCGCCCGCGGAGGTCGCGCCGTCGACGGGGCGCGCCCCGGCCGGGCGGATCAGGCGACGCGCGGTCAGCCCGGCCAGGGCGAGCACCGCGAGCAGCCCGGCGACCTCCGCCGGCCGGTGGTGCCGGGCGAGCTCCGCGACGCTGAGCAGCGCCGCGGCGACGATCGGGACGAGCGCCATCCCGGCGTGGAAGCGGGGCACCTCCGAGTGCGGCCAGTCCGCCGACCAGCTCTCGGCGGCAGCCGGGTCGCGCAGCTGCCTGCGGTGACCGACGAGGACCCGGCTCGCCCACGGTGAGCTGTTGACCCGACCGAGCCGCGCGATGCCGGCGGCGGCGGCGAGGAGCACGAGGGCGTACAACGCGACGAAGACGACCTCGCCGTGAATCACCGCGCGCCGACCTCCTCGGGAGAGGGGGACACCTCGGTGAACAGCTGCAGGTCCTCCTCCCCGCGCGCCTCCGGCCGCGGGCCGCGGTGCAGCACGCCCTGCACCGCGAGCCACAGCAGCGGGAGCACCCCACCGACGATGAACAACACGTCGCCCGGCAGCCGCAGCCACTCGATGAGCCGGTTCGCCTCGTTGGTAAGGAAGTTCAGCGTGCGCGCGTCGTAGTAGCCGACATCGACCGAGTGGTAGAGCTGCAGCACGCCGAGCGGCAGCAGCGTGACGAACACCATCCACGCGAGGCCGACGTTGAGCGACCAGAACGACACCTTCGCCAGCCGGTCCGACCAGCGCTCCTCGGGCACCAGGTAGCGCAGGGAGAACATCGCGAAGCCGACGGCGAGCATGCCGTAGACGCCCATCATCGCGGCGTGCCCGTGGTTCGCGGTCAGCGCAGTGCCGATCTCGTAGTAGGACACGATCGGCAGGTTGATGAGGAAGCCGAAGATGCCCGCGCCCACGAAGTTCCAGAAGCCGACCGCAACGAGGAACATCACCGCCCAGCGGTGCGGGAACGGCGAGGCCGACCGTCCCTCCTGCCGTGCGCCCAGCCGGATGAAGCTCCACGCCTCCACCGTGAGGAACGTCAGCGGGATGACCTCGAACGCGGAGAAGAACGCCCCCAGCGCGAGCACCGACGCGGGCTCCCCGTTGAAGTACCAGTGGTGCGCGGTGCCGATCACGCCGCCGGCGCTGTACAGCACGATGTCGAGGAAGATGACCGTGAGCGCCACGCGCTCCCGGACCACGCCGAGCAGCACGAAGATGTAGGCCACCATCACCGTCGTGAACAGTTCGAGGAAGTCCTCGACCCACAGGTGCACCACCCAGAACCGCCAGAAGTCCGCGACGGTGTAGTGCGCGCTGCTGCTCGCGAGCAGTCCGACTGCGTAGAACATCGGAATGGCAAGTCCCGCAAACAAGAACAGCCACGGCATGTTCAGCTTCGACTCGCCCTTGAGCCGGGTGCGCATGCCGCGCCAGATGATCACGATCCACAGGAACATGCCGACGATGAGCAGGATCTGGAACAGTCGCGGCAGGTCGAGGTACTCCCACTGTTGGGAGAACAGCGATCCCTCGGGCACCAGGCCGTAGATCGACAGGGCTTCGGTGATTAGCGACCCGAACACCACCAGCGCCACCGCGCCGAGCAGTCCGTAGGCCAGCCAGCTCTGCCGTCGGGGTTCGCGACGAGATATGAACGGGGTCAGGAAGATACCGCCGGCCAGGAACGCCGCCGCAGTCCAGAACAACGCCAACTGGACGTGCCACGTGCGCGCGAGGTTATAGGGAAGCAGCC
>DATGDX010000226.1:0-6787 GCA_035310665.1 Mycobacteriales bacterium
GTTGGACCGCTCGCCGATCGTGGCGTCACCGACGTACGACAGGTGCGGGACCTTCGACCCGTCGCCGACCGCCGCGCTCTTCATCTCCACGAACGCGCCCACGCGCACCCCGCGGCCGAGTGTCGTGCCCGGGCGCAGGTGCGTGCAGGGGCCGACCTCCGCCTGGGGCCCGATCTGCGCGCGGTCGCACGTGGCCTTGCGGACCACCGCGTCCTCGGCGACGCGCGTGTCGGTGAGCGTGCTGTCGGGTCCGATCTCGGCGCCGCGGGCGATCGTGGTGCAGCCGTGCAGCTGGGTGTTGGGGTGGAGCACGACGTCGGGCTCGAGGGTGACGTCGGCGCCGACCCACGTGGTGCGCGGGTCGACGACCGTCACACCCGACCGCATCCACCGTTCGACGATCCGCTCGTTGAGCAGCCGCCCGGCCTCGGCGAGCTGGACGCGGTCGTTGACGCCGAGCGTCTCCCGCCAGTCCTCCGCGCGGAGCGCCCCCACGCCGGCCGCGTCGGCGACGAGCAGTCCGACGACGTCGGTGAGGTACTCCTCGTGCTGGGCGTTGTCGGTGGTCAACCGGCGCAGGGCGGCGCGCAGCGGCGCGGCGTCGAAGGCGTAGACGCTGACCCCGACCTCCGCGACCGCGAGCTGTTCGGGAGAGGCGTCGCGCTGCTCGACGATCGCGCGGACCGCACCACTCTCGTCCCGGATCACTCGGCCGTACCCCGTGGGATCGGGCAGTTCGGCGGTCAGCAGCGTCGCCGCGGCGGAGCGCTGCGCGTGCCCGGTCAGCAGCCGCCGGAGGGTCTCCGGTCGCAGCAGCGGAGCGTCCCCCGGCACCACGACGACCGTGCCGTCGATCTCGCCGACGTCCGCGGTCAGCGCCTCGAGGGCGACGCGGACGGCGTGGCCGGTGCCGTTCTGCTCGTCCTGTACGACGCACCGCAGCCGCGGATCGGCCGCGGCGAGGAGGGTGGCGACCGTCTCCCGGCCGTGGCCGACGACGACCACGAGGTGATCCGGCTCGAGGGGCCGGACGGCGGCGACGACGTGCTCCACCAGGCAACGGTCGGCGATCATGTGGAGCACCTTGGGCGTCCGCGATCTCATCCGGGTCCCCTCGCCGGCCGCGAGGACGACGACGGCGACCGGGCGGACACTCGTCACGCATGCTCCTGCACGTCTCGGCATCGCCTCGACGGCGCGGCCACGCGCGCGGTGGGCCGCACCGCCGACGGCAGGATAGCCGCTTCCGGCTCCGCCGCTTGCGATCTTCGCGACCGGACACGGCCGGGTAGAAAAGGGAACGGGCCTCGGGGAACGAGGCTCCGCCGCCACGACTCGAACGTGGAATCCCAGAACCAAAATCTGGTGTGTTGCCGATTACACCACGGCGGAACGCCAACGGCCGTTCATGCTAGCGCCGCCGGCCCGGCACGGGCCGACGACGGCGATCGCGGGCGGGCGCGCCAGCACCGGAGACGCCAGCACGGAGACGGCAGCACCGAGACGGCAGCACCCAGACGGCCGCACGGAGACGGCAGGGGGCCCCTCGGGAGCCTACGGTCGCGTAGGTTACGGTGGCGTAGCCAAGCGGTGGAACGAGCCGCCGAACACCAGCCGAACGAGAGAGACCCGGGACGCCCATGACGCCACCGACCGGCGCGCCGACCATCGCGCGGACGACGACACCCGACCTGATCGTGGAACAGACGGCCGCAGCCCCGCTGGACTCCTCGCAGTCCGTGGAGGAGCCGAAGGCGAGCACGCTGACGGCCGACCGGAAGCGACGGTGGGAGAACGCCGCACTGGCGGCCTTCGTCGTCGTGCCGCTGCTCGCGGTCGTGGCCGCGGTGCCGGTCGCCTGGGGCTGGGGTGTGGGGTGGCGTGACCTCGCGATCGCGCTGACCATGTACGTCGTGTCCGGGCTCGGCATCACCGCCGGGTTCCACCGGCACTTCACGCACGGGTCGTTCAAGGCGAAGCGGCCGCTGCGAATCGCGCTGGCCGTCGCCGGCTCGCTCGCGATCGAGGGCCCGGTCATCCGCTGGGTCGCCGACCACCGTCGCCACCACGCGTTCAGCGACCGCGAGGGCGACCCGCACTCGCCGTGGCGCTACGGGGAGACGTTCGGCGCCCTCGTCAAGGGCCTGTTCCACGCCCACGTCGGGTGGCTGTTCGACGCGGAGCAGACGAACCAGTACCGTTACGCGCCCGACCTGCTCCGTGACCGCGACATCGTGCGCGTCTCCCGCGCGTTCCCCGCGCTCGTCGCCGTCTCGCTGCTACTCCCGCCCCTCGTCGGCGGGCTGCTGTCGTGGTCGTGGACCGGGGCGCTGACAGCGTTCTTCTGGGGCAGCCTGGTGCGGATCGCGGTGCTGCACCACGTCACCTGGTCGATCAACTCGATCTGCCACACCTTCGGCAACCAGCCGTTCAAGAGCCGGGACCGCTCCCGCAACTTCTGGCCGCTCGCGGTGGTGTCGTTCGGCGAGTCGTGGCACAACCTGCACCATGCCGACCCGACCTCCGCGCGGCACGGCGCGCTGCCGGGCCAGGTGGACCCGAGCGCCCGGGTCATCTGGCTGTTCGAACGGCTGGGCTGGGTGAGCGAGGTACGCTGGCCAACGCCGGAGCGGCTGGCGGCCCGGCGGGCGTTGTGACCCGCGCCGCACCCGAGGCCACGCGCGGCCCCGTCTCGGACGGGGCCGCGCCGGAGCGGGCCGGGGCAGATGCCGATGCCGGAGCGGATGGGCCCGACGCGCGAGCACGCGCACGGCGCGCGCGCATCCGGATGAGCGGGGAGGAGCGCCGGCACCAACTGCTGGACGTCGGCCTCGCGCTGTTCGCGGCGAAGGGGTTCGACGGCACGTCGATCGAGGAGGTCGCGGCGCGCGCCGGGGTGTCCAAGCCGGTCGTCTACGAGCACTTCGGCGGCAAGGACGGGCTGTACGCGCGCGTGGTCGACCGGGAGATGCAGCGCCTGCTGGACAGGATCACGCTCGCGTTGCGCGGCGGCGGGCATCCGCGGCAGCTGCTGGAGCAGGCCGCGCTGAGCCTGCTCGACTACGTCGAGCAGTGCACGGACGGCTTCCACATCCTCGTGCGCGACTGCCCGATCACGGCCTCGGCCGGCACGTTCGCGACCCTCATCAGCGACGTCGCCAGTCAGGTCGAGCACATCCTGGGCCGGGAGTTTGCGGCTCGCGGCCTCGACCCCCGGCTCGCGTCCCTGTACTCCCAGGCGCTCGTCGGCATGGTCGCGCTGACCGGGCAGTGGTGGCTGGACGCGCGGCGACCGCCTCGGGAGGACGTGGCCGCGCACCTCGTCAACCTGGCGTGGAACGGCCTGTCGCACCTCGAGCCGTCGCCGCGGCTATCCGGCGACGGGACGGGGCGACCCGGGTGAGCGTCACCATCACGCACGTTCCCGACGAGCAGTGCTACGAGGCCCGCGTCGACGGCGAGCGGGCCGGCTTCCTGGCCTACCGGCGTACCGACGGGCTCGTCATCCTCACCGAGACGCAGGTCGACGCCGCCCACGAGGGGCGCGGCATCGGCGGCACGCTCGCCCGCGCCGCGCTGGACGACGCGCGCGGGCAGCACCTGCGCGTGCGAACCCAGTGCCCGTTCGTGCAGCGGTGGATCGAGCGGCACCCCGACTACGCCGACCTGCTCGCCGGGGCACCCCCCGTCGAGGGGTGACCCACGGCCTCGCCTGCCGTCCGGCTGCCGTCCGTGACCCTGTTCGTCGGCACCTCCGGGTGGCAGTACGCCTCCTGGCGTGGCCGCTACTACCCGGCCGGGCTGCCGACCGCCCGATGGTTCGAGCACCTGCTCGGGGATTTCCGCACCGTCGAGCTCAACGTGTCCTTCTACCGCCTGCCCCGGGCGACGGTGTTCGCCGGGTGGCGCACCCGAAGCCCCGACGACGCGGTCATCGCGGTCAAGGCCAGCCGCTACCTCACGCACGTCCGTCACCTGCGTGACCCTCGCGAGCCCGTCTCCCGGCTGATGGAGCGGGCCGAGGCGCTCGGCCCGAAGCTGGGACCCGTGCTCGTCCAGCTGCCGCCGGACCTGCCCGCCGCCCCCGACGCCCTCGCGGAAACCCTGCGCTGCTTCCCCCGCGGGGTCCGGGTCGCCGTCGAGCCCCGGCACCCGTCGTGGTTCGTCGACGAGGTCCGGGGGGTGTTGGAGCGCGGCGGCGCCGCGCTGTGCTGGGCGGACCGGCGGGGCAGCGCGCTGACGCCGTCGTGGCGCACGAGCGAGTGGGGGTACCTGCGACTGCACGAAGGAACGGCGGCGGTGGCGCCGTTCTACGAGCGCGGCACGCTCGGATCGTGGGTCGAGCGGATCGCCGAGCGGTTCGCCGACCCGGAGGACGTCTTCGTCTACTTCAACAACGACCCCGGGTGCGCGGCCGTCGACAACGCGGTGACGTTCGCGGAGGAGGCGCGGCGGCGGGGCCGCGCGGTGACCCGCGTGCCGGCGCAACGGCCGGCGACCGACTACGCGGGCGAGTGACGGGGGCGCGATCAGGCGGCCGGGTGGTAGCCGAGCAGCCCGTCGTCGCGCAGCCGTACGCCGTCGGTCAACCGGTGCGGCTCGCGCCGGCCGTCGTGGTGCAGGTGGCACACCTCGACGCCGTGGACGAGGTGCACGAAGTCCGCGAGCAGGCGCCGGTGGCAGCGCCACCAGACGCTCTCGCTGCACAGCAGCGCGACGCGCGATCGGGACGCGAGCAGCTCGTCGACCGCCGCGGAGAACTCGGGACCCCGCATCCAGCCGGCGTAGCCACGGAAGCTGTCGTTGCGCAACAGCACGTCGGGTGAGTCCCGAGCGGGCCGGCGAAACCCTCCCAGCCGTCGCTCCCACCGGTAGCCGATGCCCGCCGCGGGCAGCCATTGCTCGAGCGCGGCGCGGGCGACGTGCGGATGCCGGCGGCTGGCGGGCGCGATCCGGATGTCCACGACGGTCTGCACGCCCGCCGTGAGCAGCAGGTCCCGCAACGCGTCCCGCGGCAGCGTGCCGTGGCCGACAGTGGTGAGCGCCATCTACGCCCGTGCCGGCACGACGACCTGCGCCCCCGGCACCGGGGCGTGCACGCGCCGGACGGAGTCGCACACCCCCGCGCCGGCGAGGGCGGCGGTCACGCCGACCGCGTGCGCCTCGCTGCGGGCGAGCAGCGCCACGGTGGGGCCGGAGCCGCTGACGACGGCCCCGAGCGCCCCCAGGTCCTCGGCGACCCGCAGCACCGCGCGCAGCCGGGGGCGCAGCGACACCGCGGCGGGCTGCAGGTCGTTGGCCAGTGCCCGGCCGAGCGCCACGGGGTCCCCGGCGCGCAGGGCGGCGAGCAACGGCCGGGGAGGGGCAGGGGCGGACGGCGCGGGGGCGGGCTCGCCGCGGAGCCGGTCGAGCCGTTCGTAGACCACCGCGGTGGACAGCCCCTCCGTGGCGAGCGCCAGCACCCAGTGGTAGGTGCCGCGGGTCAGCACCGGCGTCACCCGCTCCCCCCGCCCGGTGCCCAACGCGGTCGCGCCGTACAGCGCGAACGGCACGTCGGAGCCGAGCGTGGCCGCGACACTCGCCAGTTCCGCCCGGCTCAGCTCGGTGCCCCACAGCGCGTCGCACGCGACGAGGGCGCCGGCCGCGTCCGCGCTGCCACCGGCCATCCCGGCGGCGACCGGGATCCCCTTCCGGATCACCACGCGCACCGCGGGCGGCACGCCGGCCCGCCGCGCCAGCGCGAGTGCCGCGCGGGCGGCGAGGTTGGTCGCGTCGGCCGGCACGAGTCGCGCCCCCTCGCCGTGCACCACGACCGACAGCTCGTCCGCGCGTTCCACCGTCACCTCGTCCGTGAGGGACAGCGCCTGGTAGACCGTGACGAGATCGTGGAAGCCGTCGGCGCGCCGGACCCCGACACCGAGGTGCAGGTTCACCTTCGCGGGCACGCGCACGGTGACGGACATCGGGGTCGATGCTAGGCCCGGTTCACCGCTGTGCCCCCGGCCCGACGCCAGCCAGCCGGGCGAACTCGCGCACGCCGAGCGTCTCCCCGCGGGCGCCGGGGTCGATGCCGGCGAGGCGCAGCGCACGCTCCGCGCGTTCCGCCGATCCGGCCCACCCCACCAGGGCGGCCCGCAGGGTCTTGCGCCGCTGCGCGAACGCCGCGTCCACCAGCGCGAACACGGCCGCCCGGGAGGCCGACGTCGGCGGTGGGTCGTGCCGCCTCAGGGTGACCAGTGCCGAGTCCACGTTCGGCACCGGCCAGAACACGGCGCGCGGCACGTCGCCGGCGCGACGCACCTCGGCGTACCACTGCGTCTTCACCGACGGGACGCCGTAGACGCGCGAGCCGGGACTGGCCGCGAGCCGGGCGGCGACCTCCGCCTGGACCATCACGAGCCCGCGGGAGATCGACGGAAACCGTTCCAGCAGGGCGAGCAGCACCGGCACGGCAACCGAGTACGGCAGGTTCGCGACCAGCACGGTCGGCGGCGGACCGGGCAGGGCGCGCACGTGCCGGGCGTCGTCCGCGACGACGGTGAGGCGCTCGGCGTACGCCGGGGCGCGGTCGGCGACGGTCGCCGGCAGGGCGTGCGCGAGCACCGGGTCGACCTCGACGGCGACCACCGCCGCGGCCGCCGGCAGTAGGGCGAGGGTGAGGGAGCCGAGCCCGGGGCCGACCTCGACGACGACGTCCGCGGGGTCGAGCGCGGCGGTGTGCACGATCCGGCGGACCGTGTTCGGGTCCACGACGAAGGTCTGCCCCAGCGCCTTCGTCGGCCGCAGG